>JBFZAD010000068.1:0-3073 GCA_041309125.1 Candidatus Omnitrophota bacterium | reverse complement strand
ACCCATATCGAAGCAAAGAGCCTTGGAGCGGCGGAGAATTGGTAGCAATTGAAATCGGTTACTCAAGGAGGTTTACTCCTTGGCAATTCTTAACTTTAAATCCAGGTCTATCATTGAAGCGCACATATTTGTATTATAAAAAGGATGATGAATTACTATATAAACGTACATTTCTGGTTCTTCCGATCGATCTGTCGGGAAGCATATTTCCTTTTCGAAGAACGTCGACCAATAAAATCTGCAGGACATTAAAAAACTTTGCGCTTTCGACGCTTTATAGCAAAACAGTAAATGGAAAGCAGTTTACTAAGGCGGGCATGTCAATCGGTTTCATTCTTTCTGATGCGCGAGCAACAATTGGCTATGAATATGTACTGTTAAAAAATAGTTATAAGTCCGATATTCTAAAGATAGAACTGTGTGCTCCGTTGGATTAGTATTAAAATAATGATCGTTTAGTAAATAACAGAAGTAGCTTCAACATGTAACACTAAGTAATAGAAAAGCGCAATTATTAATTTATCATTGCTATTTTCGGCCATCATTGTATAATATGGTAAATAATGAAAGGGGAATCGATTTGTAATCCACAGCCTGCCTATGGCGGGTGGGTTACAGGTTAAAATGAAATTAATCGATCTTATCCGAATTCCAATCTTTTTCGCTTTGGCCTTGTTTTCTTTTAAAGACGGTCAAACTGAAATAAGGCCTATAGTAACCTCTACGTGGCTTGATATAGGATTATCATTCACAAAACTCGGTGATATCCCTATGCATAAGATAAGCCAGGGACATTCCAGTAGTAATAAGGCAGACGGAACCTTTCTAGATTATTCAATAAGCGTGCAAGTAAAGCGCTTTAAGTTAAGCCCTCGCATAATGGTTGATGGTAATGGCAGTAGCTCTGATTCTTTGTTTAATGGCCTTCAAAAGGATTATTTTAATCTGGGAGCAGAGCCTTTGTCAATAGTTGTGTAAATTTATTTTTCAAGCAGCGGCCTTATCGCGTTTCTTTTTTCCTGCCTTGATTTCAATTCCGTCTTTGAATTTATAACCATCGATAACTTTCTGAACCATCTCCGGAGCATTGATAGAACGCCATCTTTGCTGGGCTCTTGTGATCAACTGAAAGATCAGATACAGGGCCGACCGGACCGATTTGATCCTCCGGGCAGCATTGGTACGTAGCCTGACCGGGGAAAAGATCGATTCGATAGGATTGGTGGTTTTAATCGACTGCCAGTGGGCCGCCGGATAGTCAAAGTAAGTCAGCAGAACATCCCGGTCTTTCAAGAGACACTCTACTGCCCGGGGGTATTCAGCCTGGTAGCGCTTGGCAAAGTTGTCCATTAAAGCCAGAGCTTGATCACGAGTAGAGGCGTTGTACATCTCCCGTAATCGGATAGCCACCTCGCCTCGCATGCGTTTGGGATAACAGCTTATAACGTTGCGCATCTTATGACACCAGCAACGTTGCCAATCAGCTTTTGGGTAAACCTCCCTGATCGCTGCCCATAAGCCTAATGCCCCATCACCAATAAATAACTTGGGATCGGTCAAACCCCGTTCCTTGAGATCCCGTAATACCGAACTCCAGCTTTCCGACGACTCTCGATATCCCTCTAATATTGCCAACGGCTCCTTTTGACCGGTCTCGTTCAATCCCAATACAACCAATAAAGCCATCTTATCGCCAACTACACCAGCCTTGGGATAGATGCCATCACACCAAAGATAAACATACTGCCGATCTGCAAGCGACCGCTTTCGCCAGGTTTCGTATTCCCCCTCCCACTTCTGCTTGAGTCTCGATACCGAGGCTGCCGATAAACTAGCTCCTTCACCCAATAAGCCACGTAGAGCCAACTCAAAATCACCCGTGGCCAATCCATGCAAATACAACTCCGGTATTAGTTCCTTTACCGAATCAGATTGCCGTTGATACTTCCCTAAAACCTGCGATTCATATGGCTCCAGAGTGTGCCTGACCCTCGGCGCCCGAAGTTCCAAAGTTCCGCTGCCAATGGCTACCTTCCGCTTCTTTCCATAACCATTACGATAGCCGTTAAAATCCTCGCTCCGCTGATACCGACTCCGACCTAAAAACTCCGAGACCTCTTGCTCCAACATGTCTTTCAACATCCGCAAAGCCCCCTGCCGGGCCAACTCATCTAAATCCTGGCGTTCCAATACCTCATCAATCTTTTTAGTTGACCCAAACCCTGTCTTCTCATACCTTCTCATCAGCGTATCCTTTCGTTCTGCCGCAGCTTAACAGCAACGGCTTTTGGTTTGAAAATTCAGCGAAAGGTTACGCTACTTTTTTATAAATTTCCACACCTTTTGAAATTAACTCTGCGAATTAAACGGCGGATCGAGATATATCAGGTCAACCGATTCATCCTTTATATATTTCCTTAGAATTTCAAGATTATCGCCAAAATAAAGCGTATTCATAAATTTCTCCGGCCCTTCGCAATTCGTTCATCAGAATATATATGACAAACATGGCTATTATCAATAGATAATTTCGGGGGCGTTTTCGTGGCGCACGTGGACGTACGCCACGCACGGTAATGACAGATATTCTTTTGTGGGGCAGGCGAGGACGCCTGCCGCTCACAAGAGGCCGGGAGTGTCACCCAATAAATGGACTTGCTATTTTGGGGTTTCCTGCTTATCCTATCCTTGTAGATTCTCATCGTAATATGCTTTCTGTAACGCTTATGGTTCGGGGCGCCTCAGATAGGCCGGATTAATCCTAAAGATTTCGCTAAGGCGCCAGAAGATATAAACTTATAACAGCCCGGTTAATCGGGTGAGGTCGGTCATGTTCGCCGGCTTAATAATCTCCCGCCAAATCCACTCCGGATGGCAGCCCTTTATAGGAATGCCCGATAAAATCGTAATATTCGAAAATATTGTTAAAATATCTGTTAATTCTCGGCCTTATATGAGACAGAAGTGTGCCGAGAAAACGCTAAATTCAGGTAAATTCAATGAGTCTGCATGGAGCAACAATGGTCCGAGATGAACATCTTGATGAACGAGAGCGGGCTCTTCGCATTGAATT
>JBFZAD010000067.1:0-3238 GCA_041309125.1 Candidatus Omnitrophota bacterium | reverse complement strand
GTCACAGCGCTACCTTCGATACTTGAGAGAAGAACCCTTCTTAAAGAATTGCCCAGAGTGACACCATAGCCTCTTTCGAATGGCTCACAGGCAAATTTTCCATAGGCATCTTTTTGCTTAGTCTCAATGCACTCAAGTCTCTTTGGCATCTGAAAATCACGCCATTTAATACCCATTCTTTTTTCCTCCAGTTAGATAAATTTTTAGAATAAATAATTACTTAGAATATAGCTCAACAATCAACTGCTCTTGTATCTGGATTGCGATATCTTCTTTTTCAGGAAGGCGAATAACCTTGGCAGTTAGGTCTTTCTGGTTTACCTCTATCCAGGATGATTCCTGCCTGGACTTACATATTTCAATATTATCCCTGATTAGATTTAAAAATTTATCCTTACCTTTTAAAGTTATTACGTCATTAACCTTAACCATGTAGCTTGGTATATTGACCTTCTTTGAATTTACTAAAACGTGGTTATGTCTTACTATCTGGCGCGCCTGGTTTCTGGATACGCTAAAATTCATCCTAAATATACAATTATCGAGCCTGCGTTCAAGGTATTGCAATAGTTGCCTGCCGGTAACTCCTTTGACCTTGGTGGCCATGTTGAAATATTTTCTGAATTGCCTTTCCAGAATTCCATACATCCTTTTGACCTTCTGTTTTTCTCTTAGCTGAAGCCCATAGTTTGATAATTTAGCGCCTCGTTTTCCACCATGTTGACCGGGGATAGTAGGCCTTTTAACAACTGCACATTTTTCAGTAGAGCAGCGTGCCCCTTTTAAAAAAAGTTTTACGTTTTCTCTTCTACAAAGCCTACATAATGAACCAATATATCGTGCCATAAATATTCCTCTTTTTTACTAGACCCTTCTTCTTTTTCTTGCCCTGCAACCATTGTGCGGTATAGGGGTGATATCCTTTATAGCTGTAATCTTCAAGCCCGATGCCTGAATTGCCCTTATTGCAGATTCCCTGCCTGAACCTGGGCCTTTGACAAATACCTCAACTTCCTTCATACCTAAGTCTTTTGCCTTTTTAGCTGCATCGCTAGCTGCAATTTGCGCTGCAAATGGTGTTGATTTTTTTGAGCCGCTAAAACCAACTATCCCAGGGCTTGACCAGACTATTACATTACCCTTAATATCAGTTATCGAAATAATTGTGTTATTAAAAGTTGCATTAACATGCACAAGACCATTTGTTATGTCTTGAATTATTCTCTTTTTTTTGCCTGACTTTGCTTTTTTCTCCATTCATTAGCTCCAATTTTTTTACTTTTCTTCCTTCTTTGCAATTGCTATTGCACTTCTTCTGGGGCCTTTTCTTGTCCGGGCATTGGTACGCGTCCTTTGGCCTCTCACAGGAAGACTCCTCTTGTGTCTCAATCCGCGCCATGAACCTATATCCATCAGCCTTTTTATATTAGCTGAAAGTTCTCTTCTTAGGTCTCCTTCGACCTTATAACCTTTTTGTATCTGCGTTGTGATTTTAGAAATCTCCTCTTCGGTTAAATCCTTTGCGCGCTTATCAGGATTTATGTTGGTTGCGGCGAGTATCTTTTTTGCATTTGCCGGTCCGATACCATAGAGATAACGCAATGATACATCTATCCTCTTCTCATTCGGAATATCCACACCAATAATTCTGGGCATCTTTAGCTATCCTTGTCTTTGTTTATGCTTGGGGTTAGAGCATATTACCCTGATTACCCCTTCGCGTTTAATAATTTTACAATTATCACAGATTTTTTTTACAGATGAACGTACTTTCATATTCTTATTTTACCCTGAAGGTAATCCTTCCCCTGGACAGATCATATGGCGAGAGTTGCAATTTGACCCTATCGCCGGGCAGTATTCTAATAAAGTTCATTCTAATTTTACCCGATATATGTGCCAGGACCTTGTGTCCGTTATCCAATTCAACTCTAAACATACCATTAGGAAGTGCCTCGGTTATCTTACCCTCAACATCAATTAATTCTTCTTTCATAAATCAATATTCTTACGTTAGGATCCTAGGGCCGTTATTGGTTAGGACAATCGTATGTTCAAAATGCGCAGAAGGAAGATTATCATCTGTTACAGCAGTCCAGCCATTGGATAATATCCTGGTTTTCCATGTCCCAGTATTTACCATGGATTCTATTGCAAGTGCCATGCCCTCTTTCAGTTTGGGTCCTAATCCAGGTCTGCCAAAGTTAGGTATTTCAGGCTCCTCATGTAAATTTGTACCTATCCCGTGGCCAACAAACTCTCTGACCACGCTAAAACCGTTGGCCTCTACAAAATTCTGTATTGCGTAAGATATATCCTGCAAATTGTTCTCGGGGCTTGCCTGTTCTATGGCAAGATCCAAAGATCTTTTTGCAACCTTAATCAATTGTTTTTTTTTAGAATCAATATTACCTATTCCTACAGTAAATGCAGAATCTGAATAATATCCATTCGATAGGACACCGGCATCTAAGCTTACTATATCTCCGTCTTTGAGTTCGCGTTCTGATGGGATACCATGCACAACCTCTTCATTGATAGAAACGCAGATATTAGCAGGAAAACCCCTGTAATTCTTAAAGGCCGAGGTAACTTTAAATTTAGAAAACAACTCTTCTGCCTTTTGATCTATTTCAATAGTACGGATACCGGGTTTAACTATCATCTTTAATTCCTCAAGAATCTCATGCAGAATAGCGCTATTTTTAAGCATAATCTCAATCTCTTCTTTGCTTTTTATAGGAATCATTTTTTAAAAGATGCCACTATTCTTTTATAAACTGGCTCTGCTTCTTTATCTGCAGAAATCTCCAAAAGTTTTTTTCTTTTCTTATAATAGTCTATCAAAGAAGCAGTTTCATTATCGTAAACTGTCAGACGTTTTTTTATGGTCTCTTCCTTATCATCATCCCTCTGATAAAGCCTGCCTTGACATGCATCGCAGACATCTTTGACCTTAGGAGGAATATTCTTAATATGAAAAATCTTGCCGCATTCACTGCAGACGCGCCTGCCTGAAAGCCTTTGGATTATAGTCTCTTCTTTTGCGCTTAAAGAAATAACGCTGTCTATGAATATATTTCTTTTCTTTAGAATATCATCTAGTAGTTCTGCCTGTTTGGTGTTTCTTGGAAATCCGTCGAGAATAAACCCATCTTTTGAATTCTTTTCACCGACTCCAGAAACAACCAATTCTGTTACTATATCATCGGGAACGAGTTTACCCTTGTCCATATAC
>JBFZAD010000066.1:0-4531 GCA_041309125.1 Candidatus Omnitrophota bacterium | reverse complement strand
AAAGACGCTTTAGATCATCGCTTACAATATTTTGAAAATATTGCTCTTCTGTCTTTGATTTTATCTGAGACATTACGGTTGCGGTACTTATGCCCTTATTGCCTTTAATCTGTATTTCCTTAATTATTCTTTGTTCTTCTTGTGAAATGCCTAAATTTGTAAAAACAAATAAAGGTATGCATATAGTAAAAAATAATTTAAAGATTTTTTTCATATCCAGTCTTCCTTTTGGTAAATTTTATTCTTCAATTCGGGCAAAATCTTCAAACCTAGTATATTCTTTTATGAATACTAATTTTAATGAGCCTACAGGGCCGTTTCTCTGCTTTGCAATATTTACTTCAGCAACACCTCTGTTATCCTCTGTAGGGTTATAATATTCTTCTCGTAAAAGCAAAAGCACTACATCTGCATCCTGTTCGATAGCTCCGGATTCTCTCAAATCTGACAGTTGAGGCCTGTGGTCTGAGCGAGACTCAACTGCACGGGAAAGCTGACTTATGGCAATCACTGGTAGGCTAAGCTCTCTGGCAAGCGCCTTTAAAGAGCGGGATATCTCTGAAATCTCCTGTTGCCTGTTTTCAGAACCAGAGGAACCACGCATAAGCTGCAGATAATCTAAAATTAATAGCTTGATGTTGTGATTCGCTTTTAAGCGACGAGCCTTAGCCCTTAGCTCCAGAGCAGATATGGAAGGTGTATCTTCAATAAATATCGGCGAATCCGACAACTTGCCTGCTGCTGCTGTAAGCTTTGGCCAATCAGATCCTGAGAGAAAGCCAGTCCTTACTTTGTGAGCATCTACCCTGGCATGAGAGCATAGGAAACGCTGCACTAGCTGTTCCTTGGACATTTCCAAGCTAAAGAAACCTACGGGTACCTTCTCGACTACAGCGGCATACTCTGCAATATTTATAGCCAATGCGCTCTTTCCCATAGAAGGCCTAGCTGCAACAACAATCAAATCAGATTCTTGAAGCCCTGCCGTCATCTTATCTAAATCATTAAAGCCGGTTGCGATCCCGGTGACATGCGCCTTTTTTTGATATAGTTTATCTATGGTTTCCATGCTATCTTTGATGATATCCTTAAGAGCTATATGACCCCCTTCGACTCTTTTATCTCTAATCTCAAAGATAAGCTTCTCTGCCCTATCTAATACTTCATCTACATTTTCAATTGATTCATATGCCTCAGCTAAAATCTGTGTTGCGTTTCCGATAAGAGAACGCAGGATACTTTTTTCCTTAACGATCTTTGCATAATGCCTGGCATTGGCTGAAGTAGGCACCATGTTCACAACATTAGTTAAATAGGCCAATCCTCCTATCTCTTCAAGCTGTCCTTTTGATTTAAGATCATTGGAAACAGTGATAATATCCACTGCCTTATTCGCATTAAATAAATTTACTATTGAGTCAAAAATCTTCTTGCTTGAGTCCTGATAGAAGCATTCCTCGTTGATTACCTCGATAACTTCGGGTAGGGCTGCTGAATCAATCAACATCGAACCTAACACGCAAGATTCTGCCTCTAAATTCTGTGGTGGGATTTTTTGAAGGGTTAAATCTTCTGGCATATTTTTATTTTCTTACAACCCAGAGCTTTATCTTGGTATTAACCTCCGGGTGTATCTTAACATCTATATCGTAAACTCCAAGTTTTTTTATGGGCTCATCCAAAAGCACTGCTTCACTTTTTAAATTAAATCCATCGCCTTCTAACACTCGTGCGATATCCTCTTTACTAATGCTGGCATAAATAACATCCTGATTATTGGCATCTACGATTATATTAAATGACCTTCCCTGCAATTGATGAGCAAGCTCAAACGCATTCTTTTTCTCAAGCTCCTTATGGAGTTGTTGATTTTTTTTATTTTGCTCAATAAGCCTAAGACCCGCCTCATTTTTAATAACAGCCAGGTTCCTCGGAAGAAGATAATTCCGGGCAAAGCCCTCTTTAACCTTTAACAAATCGTCTTTCTTGCCTATACCCTTAACATCTTTTAGCAATATTACTTCCATATTCAGAATTATTTATTTACATAAGGCAATATCGCAATGAATCTTGCCTTTTTTATTGCAGACACAAGTTTTCTTTGATGCCTGACGCAGTTGCCTGAAATCCTGCTCGATACCACCTTGCCCCTATCGGTTACAAATCTCTCTAATGTCTTTAAATCCTTGTAATCAAAATCCTGGATTTTATCTCTGCAGAATCTACATACCTTTTTTCTAAAAGGGAGTCTTACCCTGTTTTTATTCTTATCCTTATCTCTTGGTTTCCTCATTCTGTTATCATTGAACATTCTTTTGCTCCTTGTGATATGCGATAAATTTTTTTTAATATCAGCTCATATCCTTGTCAATATTTTCATCAAGCCAGGATGTGTCTATGTTCTCGGTCTGCTGCTCAGTAGAATCCTGCATCTGGGGCTCATGAATAGGCTGCGTTTCTTTTCTTTGGCCTTGCATAGGCCCCAAGAACTGCACCCGGTCAGCCCTTACCTCTAATACATTTCTTTTTTGGCCGGAAGTATCCTCCCATGTCCTGTAAAGCAATCTTCCCTCTACAAACACAGGGCTACCCTTTTGTAAAAATTGGCTTGCGGCCTCTGCCTGCTTATTCCACACTACTATAGTGACAAAACATGTTTCCTTTCTGACCTCTCCCTGCTTATCCTTGTACTGGCTGTTGACGGCCAATCTTAAATTTGCTACCGCCATACCGCTTGGGGTATATCGTAGTTCCGGGTCGCGCGTTAAATTTCCTATCAAGAATACCTTGTTTAGATTTGCCATTTAACATAACCTCCGAATTTATTTAGTCACCAGAATCACTGAACGAAGTATATTTTCGTTGAGCTTATAGGCATCTCTCAATTTCGAGACCCCATCCGGCTCAATATTAAACTTGACCAGATAATAAAGGCCTTCGTCAAATTTCTTGATGCGAAAGGTGAATCTTCTCTTTTCCTGCCAGACCTCTGCAGAAACTATCTTGCCATTATTCTTGGTAATGGTTTGCGTGATCTGATCAAACACGCTGCTCTTTTGTGTGTCGGGTAAATCTGGTTTGATTATAATCATTGCTTCATAATTCTTTTCCATAGCTACCATTCTTCCTTTCTTAATTATTGAATTTATTCATTGCTGATTCAATTCCATTGTTAAACCACTCAAGGCAACAATCAATTGCCTTATCTAAAATATGGCCCAATTCTTTCCTTTCGTCTGCTTCAAGCACCGACAAAACATAATCACTAAAGCCCTGGCTGTCATTAGGCCTATTTATTCCTATTTTGACTCTTGAAAACTCATCTGTCTTGAGGTGCTCTACGATCGAGCCCAGACCCTTATGCCCTCCTGAGCCTCCCTTAGACTTAATCCTCAAGGAGCCAAAGTCTAAATTCAAATCATCACATACAACTAATATATCATTATGATCTAAATTATGTTTTTTGATATGAGTACAAAGAGCAGCACCTGACAAATTCATAAAAGTAGACGGTTTGACTAAAATGCAGTACTCTTGCCCAATTTTAATAACGGCTGTTTTACTTTTAGATCTTAAATCGTTTTTGAAACCCTTGTGATATTTTTTTGCAAAGGCATCAACTACTAAAAAACCTATATTATGCCTTGTATATTTGTATCTTAAACCTGGATTGCCTAGGCCGAATACTAACTTCATCAAAGATTTTTTTATAGGTTATGCCTTGGCCTCGGGCTCTTTGCCTTCAGCTTCTTCTTCCTCGGTCTTCTTCTCTTTCTTGATAACTTCAGGTTCTTGCTTTTCTGCCTCGCCCTCAACAGCCACAGCCTCAGCTACAGGCGCTTCAACCTTGACAGGCGCAGCGACTGAAAGCATAACCGTAGATGGGTCATGCAAGACCTTTATGCCATCTGGGACAACTAATTCGCTGATATGTATTGCATCTCCTATTTTCAGATTTGACACATCTACCTCAAACTTATCCGGGATTTGAGTCGGCAGACACTCAACATCAATTTCCCACAAAAGATGCTCTAATGATCCACCTTCTTGTTTTATACCTATTGGCTCACCCTTTGCCACAATCGGAACTTTGACCTTTATTGCCTTGGTGAGCGATATTTCGTTAAAATCAATGTGCAGTATCACATCGGTGACCGGGTGATACTGTATCTCTTTTATAATAACGGTGTGTTCCTTTTTCTCCTTTTGGTTTTCTACCTTTAGCTTAAAGACAATATTCTCTGCCCTTCTACCGTGTAAAAGTGTCTTTATTTCCTGACGCAGGACTTTGAGATTTTGATTCTTTTTCCCCTTGCCATATATGACCGCAGGTATAAACCCAAGATTTCTTATATCAGAAACCTTACTCTTACCCACCCCTTCTCTTATTTGCGAGCTCACATGTAGTTCTTCCATTTGTTTTTTACTCCCCCTTCAATGAGCACGCGACCCAGCACTTATTTGTTGGATGTTCTGCACAATTCAAATAAGTGCTGGGTTGCTGTGCGAATTGATATTTTTTTTAATCAAA
>JBFZAD010000065.1:0-4011 GCA_041309125.1 Candidatus Omnitrophota bacterium | reverse complement strand
ATATCAAGATGGATGATCAATGCATGGATGAACCTCAGTCGGGCAATACCTGTATCAAGTTTGAGTACACTGCTAAAAAGACACAGAATCAAGGTTGGGCTGGGGTATTTTGGCAAAATCCGGCAAATAACTGGGGTTCGAAAAAAGGTGGTTTTGACCTTACAGGTTACAATAAATTGACATTTTGGGCGCGAGGAAAAGAGGGTGCAGAGGTAATTGAAAAGTTTAAGATTGGTGGTATTACAGGTGCATTTCCTGATACGGCTGAAGTAGAAGCTGGACCATTTGAGTTGGCCAAGACATGGAAGGAATTTACCATTAATCTTAGCGGCAAAGACCTGACTTATATAAGCGGTGGTTTTTGCTGGGTAATCAATGCTAATGCAAATCCAAGCGGAGCAACATTCTATGTTGATAATGTAAAGTTTGAATTCGATGCGTCGCTTAAACCAGAGGCAAAGAAGGTATTCGATGTGCCGTTTTATGTATATTCTGATGCTGCATCGGTTGCAAATCATTTTATACCTTCTGGTTGGATGGGTGACTATGGCGATATCAAGTTAGATGCTGCTAATAAAGAAGAGCCGTACCTAGGAGATACTTGTGTAAAGATAGTTTATAATGCACAGGCAACACAGGGTGCTCGCTGGTGTGGTATTTACTGGCAGAATCCGGCAAACAACTGGGGAAATGTTGACGGGGGCTTGGATCTCTCAAAAGCAACAAAGATTACCTTTTGGGCAAAGGGTGCAAAAGGTGGAGAAAGAATAGAAGAGTTCAAAATGGGTGGTATTATGGGTGAATATTTTGACTCTGACACCGCAGGCATTGGCCCTGTTGTTTTAACAAAAGAGTGGCAGAAGTATACCATTGATTTGAAAGGAAAAGACCTTTCCTATGTTATAGGCGGTTTTTGTTGGGCAACCAATATGGATGTTAACCCAGAGGGCGCGACGTTCTATTTGGATGAGATTGTGTACGAATAAAATTGTTAGCAAGTAGTGGTTTTTCGGTAACGGCTAGGGTTACGAGGCCCGTATCGGTTAGGGTAAGGGTAACGTAAAAAACAAAAGACGTAACCGTAGCCGGAAGACGAAACGGGCTTCGTAACCGTAACCCTAAGACGTTGCCGAGAATAGAGTTTTATCAATGAAAAAGAAAAAAGTATATTTTTTTGCAATAGCTAGCATTTTGTGTTCGGCATTATTATTCCCTCATCTTATCTTTGCCAAACCAAAAGAGCCTTCCAGGATTTTTGTAGAAAAAACAAAAGATAACCGTTACAAGCTAATGGTGGATAAAAAACCCTATATTGTCAAAGGCGTCTGTTATAGCCCTATACCAATAGGCCAAAGCATTGATTATGATTTCTGGTCTGATCCCAATAAGCCGTGGAAAATAGATGGGCAGCTTATGAAAGATATGGGTGTAAATACCGTACGATTTTATGAGGCAGGTGAAAATCCCCAGACCGTTAGGGTTGTAATCGATGATTTATTTAATCTCTATGGAATACGTACAATGATGGGCCATTGGCTAGGGTTTTGGGAATATTCTGGTACAAGATATGCAGATGAAGGATTTAGAGAAAAGGCGAAAAAAGAAGTTTTGGATATGGTAAATGCATACAAGGATAATGCAGGTATCCTCTTTTGGGTTTTGGGAAATGAAAATAATTATTCCTTTTCCGGGAGGGTAAATCCCTGGACTTCGGATGAAATCGATAAGTTAGAAGACATAAGGAAAAGGATCGATATGCGCGCAAGGATTTATTATTCTTTTGTTAATGATCTAGCGCGTGAGATACATAAGATTGACCCAAACCATCCTGTTGTGCTGGGAAACGGTGAACTTGCGCATTTAGAACTTGCAAACGAGCTCTGTCCTGACATTGATATTGTTGGTTGTGTTATATACAGGGGAAAAAGCTTCGGTAATATCTTTCGGAATCTGCGTAATACCTTTGATAAGCCAATCGTTTTCATAGAGTTTGGCGCAGACAGCTATGATGCGCACAAAAAACAAGAAGATCAAAATATGCAGTCCTATTTTTTAGAATCGCAGTGGATTGAAATATATAAAAACCTTTATGATTATAAGGACGGAGAGGGTAATTGTCTGGGAGGCGCTATATTTGAATGGAATGATGAATGGTGGAAACATAATGAGTATGCCTGTGATATGTGGTCAGTTCAAGACACAGAGTCAAACTGGTCAAATGGGGCATATTATTTTGACATAAAGGCCGAGGGCAATAAAAATATGAATGAGGAATGGTTTGGCCTTGTTGCTCTTTCCAAGGATGGAGATGGCAAGCTAGATAAGCGCATTGCACGCAAGGCCTATTATGCACTTCGGGAATTTTGGAAGAATCCCAGGAAGAAAATATATGAAATTAAAAACAATAATAAAAACAATCAAGGTAAGTAGTCTTATTATCTTCTTTTTTTCTTGTCTCACAATAGGGTTTTCTCAAGAAGAAGATAAGATGGCAAAAGAGAATTTAATAGAGTTAGAGTACAGCCAAGCCCTAGCCGGCTACAACACCCTTAAAGAACTAGAAGAAACACAGGAATGGAATAAGTATTTCCAGATCAAAGACGATCTTATGAAAGAAATAGACAATTCTCTTAATAAGGCTCTTGATTTGGCAAAACAAGATCCGGCAAACCCCTATAGTTTAGAGGCAGCTTTTTTAAATTGGACATTGCGAAAAAACGAAAATGCATATAGTCGCCAGACTGCACTTCAGGATCTTTTGGCTATGGTTAAAGATTTTGCGCAAGCAACAAAACATCCTGAACCTATTAAAGATATAGCCGATAAATTAAAAAAAGAAGAATTAGAGACTTATAGTGATAACCTCTATGTTCTTTATGTGGAGAAATTAAAAGTAGCTCGTTCCAGCGAAGAGCTTCTTTTTATGGCAAATGTAGCCGTGAAGGAAAATAACTCTTCATTGGCACAGCTTTTATTTGGCGCGTATCTGGATGTGTTTACATATAAGACTGGAGAAGAATACATTGATAGCTTGGCTTCAATTATAAGAATATTTGCCGATGACGGGACTGGTTTGAACTCTAGGGATAGCGAATACGCAGAGGCCCTTTTTAAGAGGGCAGAAATCCCAAAATTCCAGGATAAGGGCTTAGGAGCTGACCTACAGTATCTTCGCGGTTATAACTTAGAAAGGATGAAGGATTATAAGAATGCATCCAAGCAGTATAAAGTCTTTTTAACAAGGTTTAACAATGATAAAAGAGCGCAGGAGGTTAGTTTCAGATTGGCGATTATATATTTATATATGTTGAACAATCAAAAAGATGCATTAGGATTACTAGAGAAGGTCATAAAAGAACCAGGGGATACTAATCTAGTAATATCAGGATTGTATCATTTGGGACTCTATTGGCAATACAATAACGACAAAGAGAACGCAAGAAAATACTATGGCCAGATTATAGATATCATAGATAAAAACCCATCTTTGATATGTAATGAGATAAGAGGTTTGGTGGATAAGAGATTGTCAGAGATAGAAGAAGCGCGGGGTATAGAATTTAATCTCAAAAATTTCTTAGATGCTAGTTTATACTCTGCTAATAATGAAAAATTACAGGAGCAATATAGTGTTGGTAATGTAAAATTCTATGCAGAGCCGGGCAAGGTTTTTTCAAATAACGCAGTAACAATAAAGGCAAATACCTATGTTGATAAAATCGGATGCTTTGCTCAAGAGGTGCGATATATCTGGGGGGTAGATGTGCAGGATAATCTTACTTCTTCAGACAAAGATGAGTGGACGGCTATATTTCCTTGCCCAGGAATAAAGGTTGTATTTCTTGTTACTAGCAGTTCTTCTAAAATGTTTGATAGGGATATTTCTATGGTGAACGTAGGTAAAAAAGATTCACAACCTGCAGAAGAAAAGCAATAACAAATCAGTTTGCTAAAATAAAAACTTAGACAGCTTATTAAAAAATTGTTATAATAATATAACTGGTAATCAAG
>JBFZAD010000064.1:0-6817 GCA_041309125.1 Candidatus Omnitrophota bacterium | reverse complement strand
ACGTCAGCCGGTATCGACAGAATTATTATGGTAGGTGGGCCTACGAGGATGCCTATAGTGCAGAAATTTGTTGAGGATTTTGTGGGTAAGAATATTGAACGCGGGGTAGATCCTATGGAATGCGTTGCCTTGGGGGCAGCTATACAGGCAGCGATTATCAAGGGAGAAGTCAAAGACGTGTTATTGCTTGATGTAACTCCGCTATCTCTAGGGATTGAGACTTTGGGAGAAGTAGATACTAAATTAATCGAGAGGAATACTACCATTCCTACCAAGAAATCCCAGATTTTTTCGACGGCTGCGGATAACCAGACCGCGGTTACCATACGCGTCCTTCAGGGTGAACGGCCTATGGCTAAAGATAATGTGGAGCTGGGGAGGTTTGACCTTGTCAGTATTCCCCCTGCGCCTCGCGGGGTGCCGCAGATTGAAGTAGCCTTTGATATTGACGCCAATGGTATCGTTAATGTCTCAGCCAAGGATTTAGGTACCGGGAAAGAGCAGTCCATCCGTATCACCGCACCTAAAAAGCTCTCTAAGGAGGAAATAGATAAAATGGTCAGGGATGCAGAAAAGTTCGCTGCCGACGACACTAAATTTAAGGAACAGGTTGAGGCGACCAATCAGGCGGATACGTTGGTATATGCAACCGAGAAATCGCTTCAAGATTATGGTGATAAGGTTTCACAGTCTGAACGGGCGGATATAGAAGCCAAAGTCAATGACCTTAAGACCGCAATCAAAGATAAGAATATTGTCCGGATTAAAACCGGCATGGAAGCATTAAACAAAGCTTCGCACAAGTTAGCAGAAGAGGTGTATAAGCAGACAGCTGCACAACAACAGCAACAACAAGGACGGGATTCCGGCGGAGGTCAGGAGCCTCTTAGTCAGGAACAGAAAGGTGAGAATTCCTCAAAAAAAGACGACATCATTGATGCTGAATTTACGGAAGCTGATAGCAATAAGTAATCACGAGTATGCGTGATTATTGCCAGAGGTTTAAAGTAAAGAAACATTCCTTCGACAGCATGTTGTAGAGTTATCTATATTATTACTCAATGAGTGAAGATAGAAAGAATTGACCCATAAGGAGGTAAAAAGGTGAGCAATCAAATAAACAAAAAGTCATTTGTTCATGTACTTTCGTCTTTGCCCTACGTGGATAACGCGCTGAGTCCTGTAATTTCAGCAAATACCATTAGCTTCCATTATGGTAAGCATCACAAAGGATATGTAGAAAATCTGAACAAGCTGGTAGTAGGGACTGAATTTGCAGGCATGCCGCTATGGGAAATAATCACCGCCACAGCCGGCAAAGCGGATAAGTCTGCGATTTTCAATAATGCAGCGCAAGCGTGGAACCACGCGTTTTACTGGAGCAGCTTGAAGCCTAAAGGCGGTGGTGAACCACCCGAAGGGTTGAAGCAAAAGATTGAGGCTTCTTTTGGAACCCTGGATTCATGTAAGAAGGAGTTAACAACTGCGGCAATGAGTCAGTTCGGCAGCGGCTGGGCATGGCTTGTGCTGGATGGCGATAAGCTTAAAGTAATTAAGACCAGTAATGCGGATTCACCCTTAACTAAGGGCATGAAGCCGCTGTTGACCATCGACGTCTGGGAGCATGCCTATTATTTGGATTATCAGAACTGCCGCGCGGATTATGTCAACGCTGTTATTGATAAATTGATCAATTGGAGTTTTGCGGCGGACAATCTCAAGTAGAATATTATTGTTAATTATCATTGGAGTTTCCAAAAAATACTTGACAAATATTTTATGTTTGTTGTAAAATAATATAAAAGTCTATTTCCAAAGGTTCTTTTCGTAAAGAGAGAAATATCAACAAACAATTATAAATGAAAAAGAAGAATAGAAAGAAAGAGTCTTTATCGAGAAAAAAAATCCGAAATGGGGAGCGATTGCTTCTCAAGAAAATAGTCCGGTGGCAAGCTGATGAGCTTAAGATTAAAAATGGTCAATTAAAGAACGGTGTAAGGAAAGAGATAAATTCGCAAAAGCAGATTCAGAATGGCAAAAAAAGAATTGAGGAACAACGCAAGGAGCTTTTGCATGTCACTAGGGTAGGAAAACTTGCGGAATTTGTCTCGTCATTGGCCCATGAGATCAGTCAGCCTCTTACAGCTATACTTTCCTATGCCCAGGCTGGCCAGCGCATGCTCGCAGGTAGGGAGCCAGAGCTACATAAAATTCTATCGTATATCATTAATGACAACCAGCGGGCGACTGAGGTCATTCATCGCTTACGTTCACTATTAAAGAAGGGCGCGTCTGCAATTAAACAGCTAGATATTAATACTCTTATTGATGAGACTCTTTTGCTTATTGCTACCGATGCTACCGTAAGGGAGATTGTCTTAGAAAAAGAGCTTGAGAAAGATCTTCCAACTATCCGTGGTGACTCAATACAGCTACAACAGGTTCTCTTGAATCTTATCAGCAATAGTTTCGATGCCTTGGAGAATAATAAAGATGCCCGTCAAATATTGATCCGCACATCGCGCAAAGATACCGACATGATTCTCGTGGAGGTGAAGGATTCTGGGTGTGGAGTTCCAACGCAGGATCTACCTAAGCTCTTCACTCACTTTTTTACTAGCAAACTTGATGGTTTAGGTATGGGGTTGTCTATTAGCCGTTCAATTGTTGAGAAGCACGGCGGCAGATTAGATGTAAAAAATAATCCTGATCGCGGCGCGACCTTTTATTTCACCCTTCCTATTGATAAAAAGGATACCTTGTGAGCGATCGCAGGCCTATTGTCTATATAGTTGATGATGATGTATCTGTGTGCAGGTCGCTATCCTTATTATTAAAATCACACGGATTTAAGGTTCAGACGTTTACATGTGCGGCAGACTTTCTGGCGATTAAGCACCTTAAGCTGCCATCGTGCTTGGTCTTAGATATCCAGCTGCCGGATTTCAATGGATTTGTACTTCAGGACACAATGGCAGCCCGACAGCTTGCGGTTCCTATTGTTTTCATCACGGGACATGGTGATATCCCGATGAGTGTCAAAGGCATAAAGGCAGGGGCTATTGATTTCCTTCCCAAGCCCTTTACTAAAAAGAAGCTTCTTAATGCCATTACTCAAGCCATCTCAAAAAACAAAATCCAAATTAAAGAGCAAGCCGAAATATCAAAAATAAAGAGCCGCATGAGAACTTTGTCTGCGCGAGAATTAGAGGTTTTTAGACTCGTAGCCAAGGGGATGTTGAGTAAGCAGATTGCCCGCAAGCGGGGAACTGCCCTTCAAACGATAAAGGTTCACCGTGGCCGTGTTATGCAGAAGATGCAGGCTAAAACCGTAACAGAGCTTATCCACTTTGCCCAAAAGTGCGGCATCACCTCCTCCCAGCATTAATTTCTTCTTAACCACCACTTCAAAGATAAAATTCTCCCAAAAGAGGCAATAAAATCTTAAGATTATACCAAGGTACAATTGACTCTGTTTTTAATGCTTCTATAATACTCTTATGAAGATAGAGAAATTGTGTCCTGGGAATTAAAATTGTTTAAAGAAAATATGTAAGTATTCTAGATCTATAGGGGGCATATAGGCTATGGATGAGTCTCGGATTAAATTAGAAGAGAGGTTATTGGACCAGATTAAGGGTAACATCAATTTTTCGCAGTCGCTGGAGGCCAAGGAGAAAGCGATATCAGATGCGTTACTCGGTTTTTGCGACACGGGTGCAGCTGAAGAATACAGTGAGGGTATGAATTATCTTAGAGCCGATGGCGCTAGAAAAGAGTTTCTTGAAGAGTTGCAGAGTTATGGGATAATTGATCCCTTGTTAGATAACCCGCAGGTGGAGGATATTATTATCAATAATACCGAGCCTATATATGTCCATCATGCCAGAGACGGGTTAATAAAAACAAATGTGCAATTTTCCAGCCTCCGTGAGTTGGACCTTTTGATTAAGAAAATATTAGCATTTAGCGGCAGGAGCGTTTTGAATAAAATAGATAATATCGACCTTCCTGGGATGCGAGGCAGGGTGAATATCATTTATTCTCCATTCGGCCCGAACTTGACTATAGCCAAAATAAAGACTCAGGTATTCAGCGTAATCGATCTGATTGAGAACGGCACATTAAATAGCGAGATAGCTGCCTTGCTCTGGTTGTTCGTTGAGGGTTTAAGAATAAAACCGGCTAATATCCTGATTTCCGGAGGTCCTGGTAGCGGCAAGACTGTTCTGCTCAACGCGCTGTTAGGCTTTATCCCTTCGGATCAGCATCTTGTGGTGATAGAGGATTCCCTGGAGCTGTTGACGAATTGGATCGGTAATGTTTCGCGACTGGAGAGCGATGATGGGTTTTCACTGGCTGACTTGGTAAAAAACAGCTTGAGGATGCGTCCGGAAAGAATTGTAGTCGGCGAGGTAAGGGGTAACGAGGCGCAGGATATGATAACCGCGATGAATATAGGTAAGTATTGTATGGCTACGATACATGCCAGTACTGTAAGGGAGACCATCCTGCGCCTGCAAAATAATCCCATGAACGTCAGCGAAACCCTAGTAAACTTAATAGACATCTTCGTGGTCATGAAAAAGATAGATACCAATGGCCAGGTTCATAGGGTTTGTGATGAGATCGCCGAGACTAGCGGCTTGGAGCAAAAGATGGTCCTGATTGCGCCATTATGGGAGTTCGATTCGGCTTCAGCCATGTTCCGCCAGCGTATGACGACCACGGTGTATAGGGATAGATTGGCCGAGGCCAGCGGCTTAAGCGGCAGGATGATTTTAGATGAAATAAAGAAGCGCCAGGATTATCTTGAACACCTGGTGGCGGCGAAGATCAGGGGTATAAAGGATGTCTGTGCATCATGCGAACGTTACATCCGTGGGAATATAACCGGTTTTTAAGTTGGGATTCTAGCCTTAAGATGCTATCAATCGTTCTTTAAACTGGTTTAGCCAGCGACACTGATTTTTCTGATATAAAATATTGGCGCAAAAGATCAGGAGATTTAAGGGCCATTGATTGGGAGCGGTCAATAGCCTTTTTATTTGCCTTCCTACAGAGAATCTTTTTATGGTGAGCCCTTTCTAGGTGTTTTATCGAATAAATTAGAGCTGCAAAAAATATTTTTAACTTAAATTAATATAGGATAGATATGATGAAAACATTAGGCTTTGAAGTAGATATTCCCGAGGTAGTTAACGGTACGCTTACAACAATTGACCATCAGAAAATATCATTTCAGCATTTTAAGAATGGATGTCAAGTTGTTATCATTATTGCGCATGGTTATTATAATAGTAAACAGTGCGTGGTTTTGCAGCAACTGGCGCAGGCGTTTAGGGGTGAGTACGATATTTTTATGTTTGATTTTCGTGGGCATGGCAAGAGCAGTGGTGTATTTACCTGGACGAGCCGGGAAGGGGATGATTTACGAGCGGTATTAGATTTTATTGCTCCGCAGTACTCTAAGATTGGATTAATTGCTTTTTCTACCGGAGCAAGTATTAGCATTAATGTCCTTGCCAATGATAAACGTGTGGATAGTTTTATCTGTGTCAGCGCTCCTTCGGATATGTCGAGAATTGATTACTGGTTCTGGGCCCTTGATTGGGAAAAGGATGCGGTATACACTTTATTGAATCCTAAGGGAAGGATAGGTAAAGGAGTGCGGCCGGGGCCATTCTGGCTGGCCAAGGAAAGGCCTATTGATAACGTCGGTAAAATTACCATTCCGATTATGTTTATACACGGCAGCCGGGATTGGGTAATTAGGCCATGGCATTCCCAAGTCCTATTCCAAAAGGCAGCCGGTATTAAGAAAATAATTTCTATTAAAAACGGGCCGCACGCAGAGTACTTAACGAGGGATTATCCCGAACAATTCGTCGCAGAAGTAAGAGATTGGTTCCTTGATACGCTATGAAGAAGGAAGTTTTAGTTATCCATAAGATATTTGCTCAAATTTCTTCTCGATTTCCAGATAGGATATGCCTTCAAATGAAAAAAGGCCCTACCTGGGAGAGATGGACATATGGGCAAACAGAAGATCTTTCTCTAAGGATAGGCGCATTTCTTATTAGAGAGGGTTTTAAAAAAGGCGACTTCGCTGCTATATGTATAGAGAATCGGCCGGAATGGGCAATAATCTATTTAGGCATAATGGCTGCGGGTCTGACTTGTGTTCCTTTAGACCCGCAGTTGACTGAACAAGAAATAGAAAATCTCATTAATGACTGCGCCGCAAAAATTATATTTGTCTCCAACGCCGTTTTTCAGTCAAAAAATATTAATAAGATAAAAGCAGGGCTTAACAAAATCATTATACTGGACCTGGATATTGAAAAAGAAGGCCTTTTAGGTCTGGCGAAGGTCAAATCTATCTTGTATGAAGGGGTAGCATGGCCTGAGGTTATTTCTGAAGATATGGCCTCGCTTATCTATACATCAGGCACTACAGGCTCGCCAAAAGGGGTAATGCTCACACATAAAAATCTTTGTTCTAATTTTCAAAGTATCGACAAACTGAAGCTCTTCTCGGATAAGGATACCTTCATATCGATATTACCGCTGCATCATTCCTACCCTTTTATGATTACTCTAGTAACACCTCTTTTTTGCCGCGCACGGGTTATTTATACTTCAAGCCTCAGGAGCGATGAATTACTGAATTTGATGAGAGAGGCCGGGGTAACTGTATTAGTAGGGGTACCGCAACTCTTTTCTCTCTTTTATACGAATATATTAGAAAAGATGAAGAAGATACCGTTTTTCTTCAGGATGCCTCTTTCAGGCCTTATAGAGATATTGTGGCAGG
>JBFZAD010000063.1:0-7822 GCA_041309125.1 Candidatus Omnitrophota bacterium | reverse complement strand
TGTATTGATTTACTATGTGCTGGATACGTTTTAATTCTTCGCTTGATAGGCCTTTAAAATGCGTGAAGTCAAAACGCAATCTATCCTCCTCAACGAGGCTTCCAGCCTGCCTTATATGCGGTCCTAAGACTTTTCTTAATGCTGCCTGAAGCAAATGAGTAGCTGTGTGGGCCCTTTTAACGGCATCTCTTCTTTTTTTATCAATATACGCGCCTATTTTGTCATTTATTTTAAACTCACCCTCTTTGACAATACCATAATGCAGTATAGCTATTCCATCTCTCTTTACGTTCTTCACCTCAAAGATACTCCTTGAGTCGTTATTATTCTTTTCAATAATCCCTGTATCAGAGACCTGCCCTCCGGATTCCGGATAGAATGGGGTCTTATCCAGAACTATTACAGCCTCATTATCCTTATTTATTGAGTCTGCCTTTAGATTATCTTTAAACATAGTTAATATATTGGAATCCGATTCAAATTTAACATATCCGATAAACTCACTAGAGGATAGCCCGGTCACAATTGTATCTTGGGTAAAAATATCTCCCTGCATATTACTTTTTGATTTAGAACGCTTCTTTTGCATATCAAGTTCTTTCTTGTAGGCCTCTAAATCAATAGAAACATTATTAAGCCCTGCCCATTTCAATGTAAGCTCAAGAGGTATGCCGTAGGTATCATAAAGCTTAAAGGCTATAAGTCCTGTATTTTCATTATCCCGCTTTTGAAATGAGTTACTGATTAAATCCTGGGAAGATTCAAGAATACTAAGAAAAGAGTCTTCCTCTGAAAGGATTATCTGTGATATATTCTCATGTCTTTGGTCCAATTCAGGGTAAGGCTCTCTCATGGCCTGACTGATATAAGGTACCAGCTTAAAAATAAATTGTTTATTTATACCTAAAGCTTGCACAGTTAAAATTGACTTTCTAATAAGCTTTCTTACTACATAGCCCCTTTCTTCATTAGAAGGCATAATTCCATCACTAATAGCAAATACAACTGCCCTTATGTGATCTGCAATTATATAGACATTAGAACTTATGGTTTCTTTATCTATTCTTTGAATTACCAACGCAGGTATCTCATTTCTTATAGCCTTTGTGATTGGTTTAAATATATCAATTTCAAAATTACTATCAACACCCTGCAAGACCGAAGACATGCGCTCAAGACCCATCCCAGTATCGATATTTTTATTTGGAAGTGGTTGGAGCTTATTTAAATCAACCCTGTTAAATTGAGTAAATACTAAATTCCATATCTCTGTAAACCTATCACAATCACATCCAGGCTGACAATTCAGCCTACCGCATCCTTTATCATTTCCCCTGTCAAAGAATATTTCAGAACATGGGCCGCACGGGCCATTTGGCCCAAGGGTTGGAGCATCAGAGGGCCAGAAATTATTCTTTGCAGACAACTTAACTATTCTTTTTTTTGGTACTTCAATATCTTCTAGCCATACCTTGTAACTCTCTTGGTCATCCTCATAAACAGAGATCCAGAGCCTTGCCTTTTCAATATTAAGTTGAGCCGTTAAAAACTCCCATGCAAAGAAAATTGCATCCTTTTTAAAATAGTCACCAAATGAAAAATTACCAAGCATCTCAAAGAATGTATGATGCCGCGGAGTCTTGCCAACCTTATCTAAGTCATCTGTGCGCAGGCATTTTTGGCAAGTTGCAGCCCTTGTAAAATCAACAATCTGGCCGAGAAATTGTTTCTTGAACTGATTCATTCCTGCTGAAGTGAATAAAAGCGTAGGGTCATCTGAAGGAATAAGCGAATCGCTATCAATAATCTTATGGTCTTTTGATCTAAAAAATCCTAAGAAACTTTTTCTTAACTCGTCAGTTGTCATAATTAAACTTTTTAAGGTAATCTTGAAATTGTATCCTGAATATCCTCATATGAAAAGCCTCTTCGCATTAGAAAATTAAAAAGGCTTTTTTTGACTTTCATAGGATCTTTGGATAATTTAGTGAGTTTTGCAAATTTTTTCTGGGCAAGTTCAGAAAGTATCTTTTCTTTAATTCCTTCTTTAAAGAACTCATTAAGTTGAGATTCTATTGTAACTTTATCTATACCTTTGAGGTTAAGTTCCAAGCTTATCCGATATGGGCCAAAGGCTTTATTTAATCTAGCGCGAATCCAATCCTTGGAAAATTTTTTATCGTCAATGTAGCTTAGCTCTTTAAGCCTAACAATGGTTTTTGTAATAATGCTTTTAGAGAACTTTTTTTGAGAAAGTCTTGAAGATAATTCCTTTTCTGATCTTTGCCTTTCCTTTAATAGCCTAAATGAATAATTAATTGCTTTTCGTAAATCCTGCTTGTTAGTTTCCACAGCAATTTACTGCTTAGATTTTAGAATAAAATATCCGGTATTTGTCCTTACGAGGATATTCTTATCGGCCTTTATTTTTGCTATAACGCTGTTATAGTCTGAAATATTTTTAATTGGCTGCCTTTCAATTTCTTGAATAATATCTCCCTGTGAAAGGCCTGCATCCTCTGCAGGAGAACCAGCCTCAACATCAACTATAATCACGCCCTCAGCTTCAGGCTGTTTATAATATTTAGCTATTTCTGCCGATATATTAGCTACCTTGATGCCTCTAAAATATTCTGAGGAAGTTACACCAGCTTCTCCTGCCTCTAATTCATCTATATTAGCCGGCCTTTTCCCCAAAACAACCTCTAGATCTTTAGTTGTATTGTTGGAGACCACTTGTATCTTTACTTTTTTTCCAACTTCGGTATCCCCAACCTTTTTTATCAACTCTCTTATATTTGCAATAGGCTCTCCTTGAAATTTAACAATAACATCTGACTCTTTTAATCCTGCCTTTTCAGCCGGTCCGTCTTTTAGAACTTTATTAACAAGTGCTCCTTTTTTTTCTTTAATTCCAAAATAGTCTCCGAGATTCTCATTTAGATCCTGCACCGTTACTCCAAGCCATCCATATTCAATCTCTTTGCCTTCAATAAGTGAGCTAACTATGCGTTTAGCATTGTTAGCAGGGATTGCAAAACCTATACCCTGGTATCCTCCTGAAGTTGAAAAAATTGCTACGTTTATCCCTATAATCTCTCCATACAGATTTACAAGCGGGCCTCCGGAATTACCTGGGTTTATAGCTGCATCCGTCTGGATTAAGTCTGTGTAATCGCTGTCTCTGCGCATTGTAGCTCCCAGTGTCCTGTGCAAGGCGCTTATTACGCCTACTGTAACAGTTGGCTCGTTATTCTTTAGATATGCCCCAAAAGGATTTCCTATTGCAACTACCCACTGGCCTATCTTTAAATTGTCGGAGTCTCCAAGTTTCGCGTATGGCAAATTTTTCGACTCAATTTTTACTACGGCTAAATCTGAACGCTCATCCTTACCTTTTATTTTTGCATCAAACTCTCTCCCGTCGGGCAGAGTAACCGTTATCTTATCGGCATCTCGGACTACGTGTTCATTTGTTAGTATAAACCCTTCTGAATCAATTATTACACCAGAACCAAGGCCTCTTTGTTTAAATTCCCTTTCCGGTATCTCTCCGAAAAAATCCTCAAAAAATTTATTAAATAAATCATCGTTGCCACCGAACTGGTCCCCAAAAAAAGGAGACCGCCTGGGCGTTTGAGAATAAAACCTCCTGCCGGCAGATGTTTTCTGGGTTACCTCTGTGCTTATAGATACAACTGCCTTGCCAACCCTGTCTGAAACGTTAATTATGGCATTTTCAAGATCAGAAGCACCCATGCCTTGAACGGCAGAAGTAGCTTGTTTCTGGGCATCTGCATTTGTAGAGATGTTAAAACGGGTTGCAATAACTAGGCCAATAATAGTACCAATTACAAGCATTACTACAAAACCGAAAATCAAGCTCTTGTTTTTCATGTTAATCATCAAGATCCCCCTTTCTAACTAATCTGTGTAATATATGTTTTAAACTACCTTCGCAAACACTGCCTTCTCAATTTCCTTATATAATTTTTGATTTGCTTCAAGTAATTTTATTGACTGCTCCCTACCCTGGCCTAACTTTTCTTCTTCGTAGGCATACCAAGAGCCGGCCTTTTTTATCACAGCAAGCCTCTCTGCTTCATCTATGATGCTACCAGCCTTAGAAATTCCAGAAGCATGCATAATATCAAATTGAGTTTCTTTAAATGGTGGTGCAACCTTATTTTTGACAATCTTAGCCCTTATTCGTGCACCTGTAACCTGCTCATGTTCTTTTATTGCACCGATCTTTCTTAGATCAACTCTAACGGACGAATAAAATTTCAATGCCCGGCCACCTGGTGTAGTTTCAGGAGAACCAAACATCACACCAATTTTTTCCCTGATTTGATTTATAAATATCATGCATGTCTTGGATTTGCTGATTGCGCCTGTGAGTTTTCTCAAGGCCTGACTCATTAAACGCGCCTGCAGCCCAATAAAGCTATCTCCCATTTCTCCTTCTATCTCAGCGCGCGGGGTAAGCGCAGCGACAGAATCTATGACAATCAAATCAACTGCATTTGAACGGACAAGCGTCTCTGCTATTTCTAATGCCTGTTCTCCATTATCCGGCTGCGAGATTAACAAATAATCTAAATTGACACCTACCTTTTTTGCATAAACAGAGTCGAATGCATGCTCTGCATCGATAAATGCAGCAACTCCTTGTCTTTTCTGAATTTCTGCTATTACACTAAAGGTCAGAGTTGTCTTACCCGACGCCTCTGGGCCAAATATCTCAATTATCCTTCCTCTTGGCATACCTCCTATACCCAGGGCTATATCTACTCCGGCTATCCCTGTAGGAATAAACTCTATATCGGTCCTTAATTCAGAGGTCATCTTCATTATCGAGCCTTTGCCAAACTGCTTCTCAATTGAGGCAAGTGCCAATTCCAAAGCCTTTTGCCTGTTGGCAAGGTTGGTATCCTTAGATGTAGCCTCCTGTGCCTTTTTCTTATCCTGTATCATTTTTGAATATCCTCCTTTGGCAGGTAACAGATCGGTAAATTTTGAATTTTTATAGCAAAATATTATACCTTAATTGCAAAATTCTGTCAACACTTGACTTTTGCCTTCTTATATGATAAACTTCTCCTATAAATAGTTGTATCATTAATAATCTTAATAATAAATGAAATGAAAGACAATAAAGAATCAATATCAAATCACCAAGAGCAAAGACTGGAAGAATTATTAAATAAGGCCCAGACAGAGCTTAACCTATTGCATGATATTTCAAATGCCATGCGCACGACACTTAAGCTTGATGAGATCCTTTACATAATCTTAACAGCTGCTACAGCGCATGCCGGCCTTGGCTTTAACAGGGCAATGCTTTTTCTTGTGAACGAAAAGGATGGATATATTGAAGGAAAGATGGGCATAGGGCCTGACACCGGAGAAGATGCAGATAGGATCTGGAAGTACATTGAGAGTGAAAAAATGGATTTGGATAAGCTCATTGAGGCCTACAGAATATCCGAAGATCCCCTAGCTACAAGATTAAATAAAACAATAAGAAATATCCGCGTTCCTATTGAGGAAAAGGGTTCAAACCTTATGTCAATGGCCATATCACAGGGAGCTCCAATACATGTTAAAGATAAGGCCTTAGAGAAGTATGGCAATGATTTATTGTACAGCATATTACAGACTCAAGAATTTGTTATTGTTCCTCTTAAGGCAAAGGATAAGGTCACGGGCCTAATCTTAGCCGATAATATCTATACCCGTAAACCCATAAGCGAGGATGACATAAGGATACTTTCTATGTTTGCAAACCAGGCAGGGCTTGCTATTGAAAACTCTCAACTATATGAATTAACGCTTACCCGTTCAAATCTAGATTCATTGACCCAGGTCTGGAATCATGGTTATTTTCAGTCTATGCTTCAAGAAGAGATAGAACGCTCCAGAAAGAAACAGTCCATTTTAAGCATTATAATGTTAGATATAGACAATTTTAAGAATTATAATGATACCTTCGGCCATCAAACTGGCGATTATGTGCTATCTGAGATCTCTGAACTTCTAATGATCCACGCCAGGAAAAAAGATTTTGTGTGCCGCTATGGAGGTGAAGAGTTTATAACAATTCTTCCGGAGACATCAAAAAAAGATGCAATTGCAATAGCAGAAAGAATCCGTTTAGCAATTGATAAGCATACCTTTATTAAAGATGACAGCAGGGTAAGCCACAAATTAACAATAAGTGTAGGCATAGCAACCTACCCTGAAGATGCACAAAACAAATCTGACCTTATAAAATTTTGTGATATGAAGATGTACGAAGCAAAAAAGCTTGGGAAAAATAAAGTCTGCTGTTAACTAAGCTACCTTGGCCTCTCCCTTAAGTTCCAACTCTCCTTCAATATTATCTTGGTCGTTTTGAATAGGTTTGAGCTGCGCTTCTTTTGAAAATTTAACAGAAATGATCTTAGAAATACCCCTCTCCTGCATAGTTATTCCATACATTACACTGGCGTTTGAGATTGTCTTTTTATTATGTGTTATTACTATAAACTGAGCAGTTTGAGAGAATTCTTTTAATAGTCTGGAAAAGCGATCTATATTCGACTCGTCCAAAGGAGCATCTATCTCGTCAAGTATACAAAACGGAGACGGCCTCACTTTAAACAGGCTGAATATCAGCGCAGTTGCAGAAAGGGCCTTTTCTCCACCAGAAAGAAGCAGGACATTTTGTAATTTTTTTCCAGGAGGACGGCATACTATCTCAATGCCAGACTCTAACACATCCTGTTCGTCCAAAAGGTAAATTGAGGCCTCACCCCCACCAAATAGTAGCCTAAAATAATTCTTGAATTCTTCCTGCAACTTTACAAACGTATCCATAAATAAAGCCCTTGTAGTTTTATTTATCTTGACTATAGCTGTCTCAAGTGACTCCTTTGACTTTGTAAGATCATCATGCTGGCTTGTAAGAAAATCATACCTTTTTTTAAGCTCATCATACTCTTCAATGGCAACCAGGTTTACATTTCCGTAGGAATCCAACTTTTCTTTCAACCTTACTATTGTTTCTTTTAAAGCAACGACATCAAGACTTAGATCAACTTGAATCTGTGAATTATCTAAATCAAAATTATATGTTTGCTTAAGCCTAGTTTTCAATCCTTGCTGTTCAAATTCATTTTTTTGTTTTTCTAACTCAAGATTGTGCATTTGATTAGTAATCTGCTCTAAAAATTCATGAAGTTTCTTAGCCTCTGGTTGCAAAGAGTCAAGCTTCGCAATGACTTCCTTTCTTTGTCTAATTAAGTCTTCTAGTCTGTTTTTTTCAGTCTCTTTCTGACTCTCAAAAATAATTACCTGCGACTCTATCTCCTTAATCTCTGATAAAAACTGAGCCTGCCTATCATTCGAATCCCTAAGCTCAGAAGACATAGATTCTATCTCTTGGGTATCGGCCTCAAAAGATTCCCTAAAAATCTTGATGGTTTGCTCTTGCGCAATGACCCTTTCAGACAATGAAGTGATTTGAGTCTTTAGTTGGGCAATAGATATTAAATCTTTCTGCATCAGTGCATTGGTATCGTCAATCAACTGTTTGTTTTTATTAATCAAATCCTCATTACACTGGTTCCTTTGCTGAATTTGCTTAAGGTCTGCCTCCAACATTGTCAAGCTCTCATCAAATTTGCGAATAGATTCCTGTGTCTCTTTCAATTCGATTTCTACAATTTCATTTTCTCCGGTAACCTTTTCTAATTCTTGTGAGGCCTCGTTAAGAATTGTCTGCTTGTTATTCAACTTAAGCTCTACATCCCTGACATTAGCTCTTAAAGATTGCAAC
>JBFZAD010000062.1:0-12716 GCA_041309125.1 Candidatus Omnitrophota bacterium | reverse complement strand
TTATCAGGATCCCCTTTTGCTGGATCATAAATATACCCGCATACTGTGCATTTATATTTTGTCATGTCTTCCTCCTTATGTTACCAAATTAAAATATTCCATCTAGTTTAATGCGGCACTTAGGGCACTTTCCATCTTTTATGTTAAGCTTATTTATATCAAATACGCTTCTCTCAATCAAGAGCTCCTTACAATTATAACAATATGTATTATTGCCTTCAAGTACATTTCCCATATAGATATAGCGAAGCCCTTCTTCATCGCCTATTTTTTTAGCCCTTTTTAAAGTTTCAACTGGAGTAGGATAAGAATCAAGATAATTGTAGTCCGGATGGAATCTGCTTATATGCCATGGTATCTCTACGCCAACACCGGCAATAAATTCTGCTATTTTTCTTAATTCATCATCTGAATCATTTTGATCTGGTATCAACAAAGTAGTAATCTCAACCCATATACCCATTTCCTTCATAATCTTTATTGAATCAAGCACGGGTTGAAGCCTGCCGCCACAAAATTTTTTATAAAAATCTTCTCTAAAAGATTTTAAGTCTACATTAGAGGCATCCAGATATGGTTTTATTTTTTCTAAGGCCTGCCTTGTCATATATCCATTTGTTACAAAATTATTATAAAGGCCTTCATTTTTAGCCAAGATAGCGGTATCTAGCGCATATTCAAAAAATATTGTAGGCTCTGTATAGGTATAAGAAATACTCTTACAGTTGCTACTCTTTGCCTCCTTTACAATTGTTGAACAGCCTAAATTATACCCAAGCTTTCCGGAAGTATCTTTCTTAGATGACTGGGATATCTGCCAGTTCTGGCAAAAATCACATTTAAAATTACAGCCAATTGTTGCAATTGAATAAGAACTACTTCCCGGAAAAAAGTGGTACAAGGGCTTTTTTTCAATTGGGTCAATGTGATTTGCTATTGCCTGCTCATATACATGCGTGTAAAAAAAACCGTCTATATTCTGTCTTACAGAGCAAATTCCAAATTTAGAAGGAGCAATTTTACACTGATGAGCACATAAAAAGCAGTGCACTCTCTTATTATCAAGCTTCTCGTAGAGAATTGCCTCTTTCTTCATAACTCCAACCTTACCACCGCGTAGGTGTCCCCGAACGGACACCTACGCGGTGTCCGGGGTTACGGTGTACTGGGTTAAAGGCGGCCCTTTTGGTAAAGCCCGATTAACTCTGCCTTATCAATTATGTGGCCATCCATTGCCTTTTCAAGATCTTTTTTCTTAATATCCTCTTTAAGGTTAAGCATTGTATCTAAGGCATAAATCTTAAAGAAATACCTATGAGTTCCAGATGGAGGACAAGGGCCTCCGTAATCATTACGCCTGAAATCATTGATTCCCTGTTTTCCAGGAATTGTATCCTCTTTTATTGTAGTTGATGTAACAGGGATATCAAATACAACCCAGTGAACCCACATACCAATCGGCGCATCAGGGTCATCTACAACCAGTGCCAGAGACTTAGCTGTAGCCGGCACGCCTTCAATAACTATAGTTGGACTAATATCTTGCCCTTCGCATGTAAATTTTTTAGGAATATACTCATTGTGCTTAAATTCAGGACTGGTTATCTTCATGCTCATTCCTGCCTCCTGTGCATAAATAGATGCGCAACTTAAAAATAAGATAATAAGAACCACTATGCTTTTCATATACCTCTCCTTACTTTAAAAATATTCTCTTATCTCGATCCTATTGCCATCAGGGTCTTTGATAAAATATGTCAGACCTCCCTCTTTTTTTACTAATATTATCCTAACGCCTTTTCTCTTTAGTGAATTGCAGAATTTTTCTCTATTTGGGACCATATATCCAAAATGGTTAAAGCCAGCTGTTACATGCTTTATTATTTGCAATCTGCTTTTAGTTGGCTCAAACAACTCAATCATAAGGCCATTCTTTGAAAAGAGCTTTATCATATGAAAATCACAATCAATACCAAAGATCTTTTTTATAATAAGCTTCGGTATAATATTTTTGCTTTTATAAACAAACCCAAGCTTTTTAACATAGAAGTCTTGGAGGCGCTTGTAATTATTAGTAAATATTCCTAAATGTTCACATACATAATGAATCTTTTTCATTTATTTAATGCTCCCTAAATTACTAAATGTAAATTCCTTAGCACCTCTTTTTATCATCTCATCTATGGCCATTTGTCCGTCATTGGGTTTTAGATCAACTGCTTTTATTGCATCAAGTAGTAAATTTACCTTAAATCCAAGCTTAATCGCATCAAGACTAGATGCGCGGACGCAATAGTCAGTGGCAAGGCCACAGATATAGATTTCGTTAACACCGAAAATCTTTAAAAGATTAAAAAAAGACATCCCATTAGAGTCTTTAGACTGAAACGCTGAATAGCTATCTTCCTTTGGGTCCATGCCTTTAGATAAAACAACAACCTCTTTGGGCAGCTTTAATTTTGGATGGAATAACGCGCCTTTTGTATTCTGAACACAGTGCGTAGGCCACTCTCCCCCAAATCTTTTAAAATGTGTTGATTTTTTTCTATGCCAGTCTCTTGAGGCAAAAACCGGAAATTTCTTTGAGGTAAAAAATTTTATGTATTTATTTATGGTTGGAATGATTTCGTCGCCACCGCTAACAGCTAGAGAGCCTCCGGTACAGAAATCATTTTGTAAATCAACAATCAAAAGCGCTCTCTTTAGCTTCAAATCAGGATCCTCGCAATAAAAACAATATTTTAATCTATGTATTCGTCAAATCTTTTATCTTTTGCTCAATTAATTTCTTATGTCTTTGCTCTTCATTAGCCAGAAATAAAAGCACGTCTTTGGCTGCCGGAGCATCAATAGATAACTTTTCATAAATCCCAATCGCTTCTATCTCTTTTGATAATGCAAGCTTTAAAGCCTCTACAGGACCCATTATTTAACCTCCGTTATTTTTTTAGCAAAAACTTTTCCAAATTCATAGCAACTCTTTAACCCTGCCTCATCTGGCACATATTGAATTTGTAAACCCGGTTGCGCTAATTCAACACCTGTATCTTTCAGGGCATTTTCTATTGACTTAACAGCTCCCCCTGCCCATCCATACGAACCAAATGCACATCCTATTCTATTTTTCGGCCTTAAACCCTTTAAAAAATGCAAAAATGCTGCAATTGAAGTAAGCATATCATTATCATGCGTTGAAGATCCAATGATAAAACCTTTACTATCCAGCATCTGTTTAATTACTTCTGTCCTGTCAGAATTGGCTATATCAAAAAGCTTAACAGATACACCGACATCAATTATTCCTTGAATTATGCTTCTGCCCATCTTTTCAGTTGAACCCCACATTGTTTCATAAACAATTACAACCTTTCTATCGGTGTCATTTCTTGCCCATGATTCATATGCCTTAATTATCCTAGAGGGATCCTTTCTCCAAATTATGCCGTGGCTAGGCGCAATCATCTGAATCGGTATGTTTAATTTTTTTACTTCATCTATTTTTTTTAATACCAGGCTGCTTAATGGCCATAATATATTCCCGTAATACTTGGCTGCCTCATCCATTAACTCACTTAAGTCAACTTCATCATCAAAACGTTGACTAGTTGCATAGTGCTGGCCAAATGCGTCATTTGGCAAAAGCAACTTGTCTTCTACAATATAAGTAAACATACTATCTGGCCAATGCAGCATTGGCGCTTCCAAGAAAGAAATAGTTTTTTTGCCCAGCTTTAATGTATCATTTGTCTTTACAACTTGAAAATTCATACTCAAATGGTAATTCTTTTCAAGCCCCTCTTTGCATTTTAACGTTCCAAAAACCTTTGCCTTTGGGCAGAGTTTAAGTAGATAAGGCAATGCTCCGGAATGATCTGCCTCAACATGATTTGCTATTATATAATCTATTCGAGAGGGATCTACGAGCTCCTTAATTCTGGACAGCATCTCTTCTTGAAATGGGCCATGTACCGTATCTATCAAGGCAATCTTATCATCTATTATAAGATAGGCATTATATGTAGTTCCTCTTTTTGTAGTATAGGTATGCCCGTGAAATGTCCGAACATTCCAGTCCACAACTCCAACCCAGTATATATCCTTTGCAATTTCTACCTTTGACATAATACTATCTCCCTAGAAATTAGTAATATCCTTTAAAATCCTCAGTTATTATGCAATCTTCGCAGAGCTTGAGCTCACCAACGATAATACACCTCATTGCCTCAACCATCGCAGGGGGCCCACACAGATAGTATTTTCTCTCTGTGTAATCAGGCGCCTCTTCTTTAATAACATTGCAGTTTATATGGCCGACTCTGCCCTTATAAGTTTCATCTGCTTGAGAGAGCACATTCACAACCTTTAATTTCGGATACTCTCTTTGCATTATATCAAAATCTTCTTTAAAAACTATATCTGTTACAGTCCTATTTCCATAGAATAAGATCATATCTGTATCTAATTTCTTATCAACTATATACTTAGCTATACTTCTTATAGGCGTAATTCCTATTCCTCCGGAAAGAAATATAATCTTTTTAAAAGCTTCATCATATATAAATTTGCCATAGGGACATCGCAGCTTAACCCTATCGCCAACTTTCAGGCCATTTAATATCTTTGAAAATTCGCTTTCAGTAAGCTTTTTGGTAAACTCGATGTAACCGTGTTCTGTAGGAGAATTAGAAAATGACAATGGCTTTGTAAGAGATTGATTATTATTAAGCGTGACTATCAAATATTGTCCGGCCTTGAAATCAAATTTTTTCGAAATGCCTAAACGAAAACTCTTTACATTGTAAGTTCTTTGAATTATATCGCTGATTGTTAGTTCTAGTTCTTCGGGCATATAGCTTATCCTTTATTTATTCAACATTGATCTCTTTCGAGTTTTGCCAAAGTCCGTGGATATTGCAATAGCTAGAAGCATATAAAATTCCGGACTTGTCGGTCTTCATACTTAATGTGGCCTCGCTATGAGTATATACAGAGCTAGTATCTATACCTTGGGCCGATTCTCCGTGCGATGTAAATTCTGTCCTGGCTATTTGATACGGGAATTTTTCTCCTTTTGGATGAAAATATAATTCAATCCAGCGGATATGATGCTCTGTCTTATTAGGGTGTGGTATTTCTTTGCCTACCGTAACTCCAACTTTAAAAAACTCACCCCTTTTTATCTTTGCAGGTATTTCAATTACAGGCACATGTTTCTCTGATTTAAAATCTGCGCTCTGGAATAAATCCTTCACAAAAATCACCTCCTTAAAGATTAATAATTGTATTTCTAAACGTTATCTTATGAAATACCCAATAACCAAACAAGTTTGGTTATTGAAGCTTGAAGCCTGAAGCTTGGTTATTTCAAGCAGCATTACTTTTTCTTCTTCGAAGTCTTTTTCTTTTTTGGTTTTTCGCAACCGCATCCGCAACCCATTCTGCTCACCCCCCTTCGTATCGTTAAATGTGCCTGGCTATAAATTCAGCAATTATCACAATATCTTCAGTGCAAAAAATATCTGATATATTTTTGTCAAAAAGCATATTAGTTTCTGGTCCGAACTCATCATCGCCAGCCCAGATTTCTAACAAAACCGGCACCCCCTCAAAGGAATCAAAAACAATGCTAAAATCTGCTATTTGGGTCTTTTTTGCCTTAAGAGTATCTATTAAATTTAAGATTTGCTCAGGCCTTTTCCCGTATTTCTTTAAAATTACATCAAGCACCCTTTTTTTAAAAGCATCAAAATATCCCTGGCCTCCGGCAAGCTGCTTAAATGAAACCCATTCCCCCTTAAGTTTAGGAATACCATTAATCTTACTTACAAGATAATGCAGAATTATTATACTTAGGAAATCCTTAGCAGGCACATTGCAGGATAAAGAAAGTATTATCTTAGCGGATAAATCAACCGTATACTCATCTGTTAAGAACTTAACAGAATATCTTTTATCCCGGGCTACATCCTGTAAGGCATCCCAGGCCAGATTTAATGCAGTTTCATATCCCATTGCACTATACAGCCTTTTTCAGAAAGATATTATCTATCTTAGCTGCCATAATAAAATCGTTCTCTGACAACCCTTGTATTTCATGCGTAGTTAGGGAAATTACTACCTTATTGTATATTATATTTATGCTAGGGTGATGGCCCTCGTTTTCTGCTAAGGCGCCTACCTTATTGACAAAATCAAGTGAAGCCTTAAAATCCTTAAATTTGAATTCCTTGCGTATCTTTTTGTCTTCAATCAACTCCCATTGCATAACCTTGCTAAGATACTTATGTGCCTCACTAGGAGCCATGGCAGGCATGCCGCCTTGGCACGGCTTACATCCTTTTGAAACCAACGATTCTTCCATGGCAAGGCTTTATCTTATTCAGGTTGATTGAATTTTCTTTCACCCAGCTTACTGTCCATTAAAAGTATTCCACTGCCGCTCTTTCCCATAAGCTTAACTTTCTCTAATATCTCTACTGCATTTGCCTCTTCTTCAACCTGCTCTGTAACAAACCACTGCAGGAATGCATTTGTTGCATTGTCATTTTCTTTCTTAGCTAAATTTACCAGGTCATTTATCATCTTGGTGACCTTTTTCTCATGCTCTAAAGTCTTTTCAAAAAGATCGGCCACAAAAGAAAAATCCTTAGGAGGCTGCTCTATAGCTTTCAAAATTACCTTCTCGCCTTGATCATATACATATTCAAAGATCTTCATAGCATGCATCATCTCTTCCTGATACTGGACATAAAACCATTTTGCAAAACCGCTTAAATTTACTGACTTAGAATAAGCTGACATTGATAGATAGAGATATGCCGAATACATCTCTCTATTTATCTGTTGGTTCAAACTATCTGCCATCTTGCTACTAATCATATTCCCTCCTTATTTTGTTATTAAAATTTTATCCAAATCCTCTTTAACATTTGATATTGGCATGATATTGAAACTTTTCACAAGCACATTTAATACATTTGGTGTTATAAATGCAGGCAACGATGGCCCAAGTCTTATATTCTTAATTCCAAGAGACAGCAAGGTTAAAAGAATACAGACTGCCTTTTGCTCATACCAGGACAATATCAAGGAAAGCGGCAAATCATTAACACTACACTTAAAGGCATTACTTAAAGCAAGTGCAATCTCTATTGCTGAATACGCATCATTGCACTGGCCACAATCCAGCAATCTTGGTATGCCTTCAATATCGCCAAAGTCCAGCTTATTAAATCTGTATTTACCGCAGGCAAGGGTTATTATAACACAGTCCGGCCCAACTTTCTCTGCAAATTCTGTATAATAATTCCTGCCGCTCTTTGCCCCATCGCAACCTCCGATTAAGAAGAAATGCCTGATCTTTTTTGATTTAACCAGCTCTATTACCTTGCCTGCAACAGAGATAACGGCATTATGAGCAAAACCAACCATTATCTCCTTACCCTTAATATCATTTTTAAATCCGCCAGCTTCTATTGCCTTTTTTATTACCTTAGAAAAATCTTTTTTCCCTCCTTTTGACTCTATATGGGTTAACCCAGGCCAAGTCACCAGGCCAGTTGTAAATATCCTATCCCTATAGGAATCCTTTGGCTTTTGTATGCAATTAGTTGTCATTAATATTGCACCTGGAAATTCATCAAATTCCTTTGCCTGGTCCTGCCATGCCCCGCCGTAATTTCCAACAAGATGTTTATATTTATTTAATTGTGGATATCCATGCGCTGGGAGCATCTCTCCATGCGTATAGATATTAACACCTTTACCTTCTGTCTGTTTTAATAATTGCTCTAAATCCAGCAGGTCATGGCCAGATACTAATATGCATGGCCCCTTTTTTACACCTAAGGATACCTTAGTAGGAACCGGCTCACCAAAATGTTCTATATGTGCGCTATCTAATAACTTCAGGCATTTTAAATTAACCTTTCCAAACTCCATTATAAGAGCAACTAAATTATCTACTGACAATGAATCATCGGTTAGTGCTTCTAGACCCTTATAGAAGAATGAAGTTACATCTTGGTCTTCTTTTCCTAAAATAAATGCATGATCAGCGTAAGCTGCCATGCCTTTTAATCCATATAATAAAATCTCTCTCAAGCTCCTTATGTCTTCATTAAGGCCTGGGTTTGACAATACCCCTACACCAGAACCCTGTTCAATTAATCCTTTTATTGAACTGGCAGACTTAAAATCAACCACACTAGAAATCCTACCTTTAAAATCATTCTTATTTTTCTTCTTATAGGCTCCTAGAAACAACTTCTTAATCCTCTGCTTTATCTCATCAGATTTTACTATGATTTTCTTAATTGCCTCTGGATCGAAGTTTACATTTGTAACCGTTGTAAATAAACCTTTAATAATAAAGAGGTCTGTATCTTTATCTTTGACTCCTAATTCACTTGCTAGCTTACCATAAATTGCTATTCCCTTTAAGCTATGGAGCAAAATATCTTGCAATATTGCAACTTCGGACTCTTTCCCGCAAACACCCTTTACGGTACATCCCTTACCGCCTGCTGTCTGTTCACATTGCCTGCAAAACATACTCATGTCAACCTCCTTGTTTTTTCATTCTTCATTCTTAACTTATTCTGCATATACTTATCGTATAGCTGTTCTCCGACGCAATCCTTTGCAAACTTACACCATTCAACACAACTCATTGCCTGATTCTGCATGATAATAGTTTTACAGTGCGGGCACATAGCCTTAATTTCATCACTCCATATCTCAACATCCTTAAGGCAATTCGGGCATTTAATATCTTTGGGCGTTGGCTGCCTTAAGCCTTTGGAACCAGGACAATTTTCATTCATTGTATTAACTCACCCTTAATGCCAATAGTTATATCCTTAAAAGGCACTTGACTTTTGGATTCTGATATTGAAGATTTAATTACATCTATAAGCCCAGAACAACAAGGCACCTCCATATGGGCGTATGTGATCGACTTTATATTATTACCTTTTAAAATTGCGGTTATTTTATCTTTATAAAGACTCAGATCATCAAATTTAGGACAGCCCACCAGCAATACCTTCCCCTTTATTAAATCCTGGTGAAGATTAGGATAACTAAAACCAACACAGTCTGCAGCTATTAATATATCTGCGCCCTTTAAGAATGGCGCAAACGAAGGAACAAGCATAAGCTGAATTGGCCAATTGGCCAATTCAGATGCTAAATTTACATTAGAGGCACTCACTTTGGTTTGCCTCTTTTGGCCCTTCAAATCCATTACCTTTGCGCTAGGACAGCCACAAGGAGCAGATTTTCCGGATGTACTTTCTTTAATAGATATATCTATATTATTTTCTTTTAAATACTCCATTGCCTGCTTAAGATACTCAGTTTGTTTATGCTCTTTTAAGTGCCCCAAATGGGCCTTTATAACATTTTCGCCCTGTTTTACAATATTTTTCATTACCTCTCTCTCTTCGTATTTAGCTGCATCTCTCTCTTCAATAGTTATAGCCCCTTCAGGGCAATGGCCAAGACATGCACCCAGGCCATCACAGAAAAGATCGCTAACAAGACGCGCCTTGCCATCGATAATCTGTATTGCGCCTTCCGGGCAGTTTGGAATGCACTCACCGCAACCAGTGCATTTTTCTTCATCAATATTTATTATCTTTCTTTTACTCATTTTCCATCTCCTCAATTTAACAAGCTTGAAATTGTTATTGGTTTTAGTTCTAGGATTACATTCTTTTCTATTTTATCAAGCCTGTTTTTAAATCTACATACCTTGATATTTGGACATATGTTTTTTTTAAAAATACACTCATTTAATCTTAATGGCCCTTGAAATATCTTGATCAAATCTACTATGTAAATTTTATCGGGCGCCCTTAACAGCCTAAAACCTCCTCCTTTGCCTTTGTAAGATTTTAATATTTTTTCCTTATTTAATATCTGTAAGAGCCTTCTTAGAAACGGCCTTGGTATTTTTAGATTCTCTACCAAGTCTGAAGCAGTGATAATCTCTCCCTTTTTTCTGGCAATAAAGATTAGCGCCCTTATTGAATAATCCGTATATCTAGTGATTAGCTTCATACTCTAAGCAATTTACTTATAAGAAAATGTATTAAAAAGAGGTATGCAGAAATCTTTAATGATTTTATCTCCCTCTTCTTTATAATCATGAAAACCCTTCTCTTTTTTTAAAAGCTCTCTTTGAGCGTATTTCTCTTTAATAATTCTTTCAAATGCCTCATTATGCTCCATAGATATATTTAGTTCCTGTAATGACCTGTAATGCCTGATAGCCAGATCAATTATCTCTAAGCCCATATCTATAACACCGCTCAATGAGAGGCTTTCAGGCTTCAAATGGCAATACTGACATTTATCTTCAAAACTAAAATTCGACACATCCTCATTATTCAGGTAGCTATGCAAAAGTCTAGAGTTGGCTATTGCAGTCCTTGAAATATACTTTAACTGCTCTCTTATCTTTCCATTTTTTATCAGCTCATTTAATTGAATACAACACTTAGAAAATAAGTTTTCAACATTTATAACTGCCTTTAATTCACCAGCGAGGACGGGATTTTCTAAATTTATCTTTTCCATTATATCCTCCTTTGTTAAAGGTTTATTTCTTTGTTATATAATGATACCATTATAGTATCATTTGTCAAGTAAAATTTTAAAATTTTTCTATCGTAAGTTTAACCGGTTTTATTTTTACGGCGGGTATTTTTTTAAGCTGGCTTATTTTATTGGTAGCTTACAACCTTGGTCTTGTCCTCAATTGAGCATAAAAGCTGATTAAATGATCTTTCAAAACTATTTAGGCCTTCATCGAGGAGCTTATTGCAAATTTTGTTAACATCTACACCTAAATTTTTTAAGCTATCCAAGACTTCTTTTGCACGGGGTAAATCTTCTTTTAAGATTTGCCTGATTTCACCATGGTCCAGAAACGCATCAAATGTTACTTCGGGGATAGTGTTAATGGTATCTTTGGCTATTAACTCTGTGACGTACTTTATATCGCTGTATTTAGGATTCTTTGTGCTGGTTGAGCCCCATAACAGCCTTTGAATACGAGCGCCTTTGTTTTTTAGCTCTTTAAACTCGTTTGAAGAAAAAATTTCTATGAATTTATTATATATCAGCATAGAATTAGAAACTGCGGCCTTCCCCTTCAGAGATTCTAATCTCGACTTAAGATCCAAGCTCTCACCTTGCCTTGTCCTTTCATCAAGCATGCTATCAACAACTGTATCTACCCTGCTTACAAAAACACTGGCTACCGAACTAATACTGTCTGGCTTACTGCATCTTTTAAGCCCTCGTAAAAAGGCCTTTGCGCTATCCTCATACTGACTTAATGAAAAAATTAAGGTAAAATTTACATTGATACCTTCACCTAATAACACCTCTGCTGCCTTAAGGCCTGCCTGGGTAGCCGGAATCTTAAGTAATAAATTAGGCCTTGCTACTTTTGTGAATAATCTTCTTGCCTCTTGTATAGTCTCTTGCGTGTCATGAGAAAGCCTAGGATTCACTTCAAGGCTTACAAAACCGTCCATCCCGTTAGTCTTCTCATACACGCCCATAAAAACATCTGCTGCATCCTGGATGTCCTTGACTGTTATATCGTCATAAATCTCAAATATATCCTTGCCAAGATTGAAAAGGTCGATTATTTTTTGCTCATAGCTTATGCTATTGAGTAAGGCCTTTTCAAATATCGTTGGATTAGAAGTCAGACCCCTCAGACCTTTTAAGATCATATCGCCGAGCCTTCCTGTGTCGATGAGATTGCGATTAATATTGTCCAGCCAAATACTTTGCCCAGATTCAGTTAATTCGTGAATTTTTGTCTTTCGCTTCTGCATAATCCCAATCACCTCCAAATTACCAAGGTCAAAACCCTGCTTTTATCAAGGTTTGTTATAAAAACTAAATTCTTAACTCTTTTTTAAATACTTCCCAACCTTTTCCAGCAGCTCCTCTGCCTTAAAGGGCTTTACAATATAGTCACTCACCCCTTCCAGCTCAAAGAGATCCTTCATCTTCTCCTTCGCAGAGAGCATGATTATAGGGATGTTTTTAATCGGCTCTGTGACTTTTACCTTTTTGACAAATTCATAACCATGCATCTTAGGCATCATGATATCGGATATTATTAAATCCGGCTTCTCATCAATGGCCTTTTTTAATCCATCCTCCCCATCAAAAGCAACCACCACTTCATAGTTATTAGCCTCTAATCTTGATTTCACCATCTTTAAGATATGCGGCTCATCGTCAATTATTAAGATCTTACCGGGCATCTTACCTCCTCCTTTATTAGATAATATTTCTTGTTGTCTTTGGTAGAGTAAATAGAAATTTCGTTCCTTGATTAAGCTTACTGTCTACCCCTATCCTTCCTCTGTGTAACTCCACAATCCCTTTTGTGATAGCCAGGCCCAACCCCGTTCCCTTCTTGCCTGCACCCGTGGTCCTGCTAAATTGCTGGAATTTGCCAAACACCTTTGACAAATCATCCGGTGAAATACCCTTACCCGTATCAGACACAGAACACGCAACCTCACTCTCTCTATCAATAACCGAAATCTCTATAAAACCGGCTTCGGTAAACTTTATTGCATTATCCAACAAGTTGCTAAAAACCTGTATTATTTTTTCTTTGTCAACCCAGGCGTTGACCTCCGCATCGGAATTGTTAAGCTTTATAGTCAGGCCCTTTT
>JBFZAD010000061.1:0-12104 GCA_041309125.1 Candidatus Omnitrophota bacterium | reverse complement strand
TTTAATAAAACTGGTGTATGATAATTAGATTAATAATCTTACAGCTATAGTGGTATTGGGTCTTATTTTTTAGACCGGAAATAATGCCATTGATATAGTAAAAGAAAAGAATCTGACACAGATTTGCGATTCTGATGAATTAGACAAAATCATAGAGGATGTTATTAAAAATAATAGTCAAACTGTGGAGGATTATTCTCGGGGAAAGAAGAATTGTATAATGTTTTTAGTGGGCGCCGTTATGAAACAAACCAAATCAAAGGCAAATCCAAAGCTTGTAAGAGAGCTTTTTGAAAAAAAACTAAGCCAAGGAGGCTAAAGTGCGTAATAAAAAGATAATTAGTTGGGTGCTGGCAATTGTTGTGATACTTAGTGTGTCATATTTCGCTCTATCTGAGATTGAACAGAAGAGGAAGACCGATATATATAAACAGCTGGAGCTTTTTTCTGATACTCTAGCTATTGTTGAATCTGATTATGTTGACGAGCAAGATCCTAAAGATCTTATTTATGGTGCGTTAAAGGGAATGTTGTCTAGCCTTGATCCCCATAGTAATTTTTTAGATCCGGATGAATATAATGAATTGAAGGTTGATACAAAAGGAGAGTTCGGCGGCTTGGGTATAGAGATTACGATAAAGGATGGGCTTCTGACTATTATTTCTCCCATAGAAGATACACCTGCCTGGCGCGCCGGAGTAAAGGCAGGGGATAGAATTGTCAAAATAGACAATGAATTGACAAGAGATATTACACTCACCGATGCGGTAAAGAAATTACGAGGTAAACCAGGCACAGAGGCCGCGCTTACAATATTACGTGAGTCAAGCGGCAAGATATTAGAATTTAAAATAGTAAGAGACATTATTAAGATAAGAGATATCAAGAATGCAAAGATCTTAGAGGATAAAATCGGATACCTGCGGCTTGTAGAATTTAGAGAATCTACACCCGCAAGCTTAAAAAAGGCATTATCCGATTTAAAGAAGAGTGGTATGGATAGTTTTATACTCGATCTTAGAAATAATCCCGGAGGTTTATTGGATATTGCAGTAAGCGTAACAGAGGAGTTTGTCCCACAGGGTAAGATAATAGTAACTACCAAGGGGAGAAAGGATAAACAAAACTTTGAATTTAAATCTCAGTCAGTAAATCCAGATACAAAGACACCGATGGTCGTTATGATAAATGAGGGTTCTGCTTCAGGCAGTGAGATTGTCGCAGGAGCCCTGCAAGATTATAAACGCGCCATTATCTTAGGGGCCAAGAGTTTTGGTAAAGGTTCAGTGCAGACTGTTATACCTTTAAGTGATGGTTCAGCAATAAGATTGACAACTAGTAAATACTATACACCCAACGGACGTTCAATACACGGCACAGGAATTGAACCTGATATCAAAGTGGAATATATTTCTATTGGAAAAGAAGAAAATGAGGAAGAAGGCCTAGCCAAGAAAGAAGTAATAGAAAAAAAGAATGAGGAGGTCTTTAAGAAAATTGAAGAGAAAAAAGAAATAATTCCTGAAAAGAAAGAACTTTCTAAGGAAGAACCTAAGTCGGAATTTGATTATACAAAAGACAATCAATTGATGAGGGCTATTGATTTATTAAAAGGGATAAAGGTCTATAATCAATTTTCATCGGTTTCTGATACTGCAAAATAATGGCAAAGAAAAACAGCTTAAATTTTTTTCTGATTTTAATTATTATTACTCTGCTTATAGCCGTTGCTTCGTTAGTTTTTGTCAAACAGCCGAAAAAAATAACTAAGATTAAAAAGAAAGAAAAGGCTTATCAGATCGCCATCGTCTTGGATGACTGGGGCTATAATATTAATAATATTGGAATCTTGAAAGATATTAAGCAGCCTCTTACGCTTGCAATTTTGCCCAATCTTCCATACTCAAGGCAGATAGCTGATTTTGCCAGAAGGAATAAAAAAGAGATAATGCTGCATCTGCCCTTAGAGCCTGAGAAAAAAGAGTCTTTGGGCCTGGAGGAAGATACTATCACTACAAATTTGGAGTCTTCACGCGTGAGAGAGATAGTTGAAGATGCTTTAGAGAGCATTGGTTCTGTCAGAGGTGTATCTAATCATATGGGTTCAAAGGCAACCAAGAATCCAAAGCTCATGGAAACAATATTTAGGGTTCTTAAGAAGAAGGACTTATATTTTCTAGATAGCTATACCTCTAAACAATCTATTTGCTGGTCTGTCTCAAGAAAACTAAATGTACCGCTTGCCGTGCGCTCAATCTTTCTAGACAATAAGGATAATAGCGAATATATTTTAAATCAATTAAATCAACTTGCAAATTATGCAAAAAGATACGGCCATGCAATTGGAATAGGCCATGATAATTATCTGACTTTAACCATTGTAAAGGATTTTATGCAAAAGTTAGAGTCCCAAGGCGCAGAGTTTGTATATGTTTCAGATTTAGCATATTGAGTCAATAATTTATGTATACATTAGGAATTGAGACCTCATGCGATGATACCTCCTGTGCAGTTGTATATAGCGGCAAGAAAGTTCTTTCAAATATTACCTCTTCAAGCTTAAAGTATCACAAGAGATACCAGGGGATAATTCCGGAAATAGCATCCCGAGCTCATTTAGAGAATATTGAGTTAGTATTAAGTTGTGCTCTTAAAAAATCTCGCGTTGATGCCAGCAGGATAGATTTAATAGCATTTACATATAAGCCAGGATTGATCGGCTCATTATTGGTTGGTGTAAATTTTGCCAAATCCTTAGGATATGCCCTGAAAAAGCCATTTATCGGAGTTGACCATGTAGAGGCGCATATGTATCCAGTTTTTTTTCAAGGCAATCTGCCAAAGTTTCCTTTTATAGGATTGGTAATATCAGGAGGCCATACCTCATTATTTTTAGTTAAGGACTTTAATTTATACAAGAATATTTCTCAGACAAGAGACGATGCAGCCGGAGAGGCCTTTGATAAGGTTGGTAAGATTTTAAATCTAGGCTTTCCCGGAGGCCCGATAATAGAAAAGTTAGCACGAAGGGGTGATGCGGGCAGCATTAGATTCAGCTGCGCAGGGCCTCGTGATTCAATGGATTTTTCATTTAGCGGAATAAAAACTGCCGTTCTTTATTATGTAAGAAGAAATTCTGACAAGAAAATAAATATTAAAGATATTGCGGCTTCTTTTCAGCAGGCGGTTGTTGATGAATTATTAAGGAAGATTGTACTTTGTTGTTTGAAATATAAAATTAAAAGAGTGGTTGTGGGAGGAGGAGTTGCTTCTAATAAGTACCTAAGAAGAAGATTTAAAAATGAGCTATATACAAGAAATATTGATTTGTATTTATCAGAAAGGCAATATTGTGTTGATAACGCTGCTATGATCGCAGGCCTGGGTTATCAGCTTTTTAATAAAGGAATCAGTTCCTCGATTGCCATTGAGGCCCAGCCTTAGGCAATAAAAAGATTAACAAGGAGGATTGCTATGCTAGGATGGCATTCAATATTGTTTCGTCTCTTGCTTTCTGTTTTTTTAGGTGGGTTAATCGGGTTTGAGAGGGAGAAGAAAAAGAAGGACGCCGGGTTAAGAACCCATATTTTAGTGTCTATGGGATCTACCTTGATTATGTTGACATCTACCTTTCTTTTTGATATATATAAGAATGTAGCCGGGGTAGATCCAGGACGCATTGCATCAAATGTTGTTACCGGAATTGGTTTCTTAGGTGCTGGAACTATTATACGTTCTGGCCATGATGTTAGGGGTTTGACTACAGCAGCCTGTCTTTGGGTTACAGCAGGTGTTGGCCTGGCAGTTGGTTGCGGTTTTTATTTTGCCGCCATTATGACGAGTTTTCTTGCACTATTCATATTATTATCCCTGTCTCGGTTAGAAGATAAGATTCAAAAGGAATAATTATTTTTTCTTAGTTTAATTCCTAAAAATTCTAAAATCAGGAGGTGATAGAAATGGCATTACGAGATAGGAAAAAGGATGGCTTTGATGATAAGGTACTTGATGTTGATGCCAGTATGCAGGGAACCCTCTCCTTTAAAGACCCGGTGAACCTGCGCATAAACGGAAAGTTCGAGGGCAATCTTGAGACAAGGGGGATCCTTACAATCGGGCCTGAGGCCAATGTTGAAGCGCATATAGTGGGCGAGGATGTAGTCATCGCAGGCAGAGTCAAGGGAGAGATTTTGGCAAAGAAGAGGCTTAGTCTTCAATCAACGGCAGTTGTTGAGGGCAAGGTGCGCACGGCCAAGCTTTCTATTCAAGAAGGTGCGATACTGGAAGCAGATTGCAAGATGCTGCATGATCTCTTAAATCCACAGGAGCTTGCTCAATACCTTGAAGTAGATGTTAATTCCGTATTAGAGTGGGCAACGAGCGGAAAGATGCCAGGTCAAAAAGAGGGCAGTAACTGGAGATTCGAGCGTCAGGCAATAGATGAGTGGGTTGCTTCCGGAAAGATAAAATAGCAATTAAGCCCCAAGTTAAAAATTAAACCAGTAATCTATTCTAGATAAGTTGATAAGCTTATTTAAAGAAAGGATAAATTTTTCATTTCAAGATTCAAAAAATTCCTTCCAAAAATAACAAGCAATAGATCTTATTGTAGATCAATACCTAAAATAATATGTCAGAAAAATTATTAACGGTTAGGGATGTTTCACAAATTTTAAATATAAATGAAAAAGAGGTGGTCGACCTTGCTCAGGCAGGTAAGATCCCTGCCTATAATATTGGAGGGCTGTATCTTCGGTTTAAAAAAGAGCAGATTGATTTAATTAAGCCTAATTTCTTAAAAGCTAACCAAAACCAACCCGCTGTTTATACTACTTTTCAAAGGGCGAGGGACTTTTTTTATTTCAATGACTTCTATATTCTTTCTGTGATTCTTATAGCATTGTTACTTGTCTTTATTTTTATTGAATAATTATCTCACACAAAAATTTCATAATTAAACTAAAATTAGGAGGAAGATTACGTGAGCCTGTCAGGACTTGAGATTTATAAATTATTACCCAAGACAAATTGCAAAGAATGTGGCTTTCCTACGTGTCTGGCATTTGCCATGCAGCTTGCCAAAAAGGCAATAGAGCTTTCTAAATGCCCGCATATAAAAGAAGGAATAAAGGCAAAATTAGAGGCCTCAAGCCTTCCGCCCATAAGGCTTATTAAGATCGGAAAAGAACCAAATATAACAGAAATAGGAAGTGAGACCGTTTTATTCAGACATGAGGAGAAGTTTCATCATCCAACATGCATAGGAATTATTATAGATGATACAAGAGATAACTCAGAGGCTATTACAAAGATAAACAAACTTAGTTTTGAAAGAGTTGGCCAGGAGCTAAAGGTTGATATAATTGCCTTGGAGCAAAAAAAGGGCAGGGAATCATTTCTTGAAACATTAAAATATATCCTTGATAAGACTGAATTAAAGATTGCATTAATGAGTAATGATATCAAGGTCTTAAAAGATGCTTTAGAGATATCAAGGACAAGGGTTGCGTTAATTTATGCCGCAGGAAAGGATAATTTTAAAGAGTATGTATCTTTGGCTTCTGATTACAAGGTCCCTCTAGTGCTAAGAGAACCAAATTTAGCAGATTTGCCTGAGATTACGAGTTCAATAAAGGGGCTTGGTTTAGAGAACGTAATACTTGATACAGGAACTAAATCTATTCAAGAGAAGCTTTGGGATCTGACAGAGATTAGAAGAATGGCTCTTAAGAAGAATATGAGAGAATATGGATACCCTGTTATCTGTATTGTTGAAACTGCCGATACATTTGATGCGATAAATGAAGCTGGTGTTTATTTAGCAAAGTATGCATCAATTATATTATTACGCCACCGCGAGCCTTGGCAGATTTTAGCACTTCTTACTCTCGGACAGAATATATATACCGATCCGCAGAAGCCTTTACAGGTTGAGCCAAAAGATTATCCTATAGGCCAGGTAACAAAGGACTCACCTGTCTTGGTGACAACTAATTTTTCATTATCTTATTATACGGTGCTGGGTGAGGTTGAGGCAAGCAAGGTGCCTTCGCATATAATCAGTATCGATACGGAAGGTATGTCTGTATTAACTGCCTGGGCAGCAGAGAAGTTTACACCCGAAAAAATAGCAGAGAGTATAAAAAAGAGCGGTATTGAGGAAAAGATTAACCATAAAAATCTCATTATACCGGGTTACGTTGCAGTCATGAGCGGAGATTTAGAGGAAAAAAGCGGTTGGAAGGTAACAGTGGGCCCAAAGGAGGCCTCTGGGATCCCGAGTTTTTTAAAAAAACTTAATTAATGGATAAATTCAAGATAAAATTTTTACCTAATAATAAATCAATAGAGGTAGACAGAGAGACGACTATTCTTTCTGCGGCTATTTCTGCGGGTGTATATATTAATTCAAGCTGCGGCGGAGATGGTGTATGCAGCAGATGCAAGGTGATTATAAAAGAGGGCAATGTCAATTCACAGCCCAGCGGCAGGATTACGCAGGATGAAAAGGCGAGGGGATATGTCTTAAGCTGCCAGGCAAGGGTTGAGAGTAATCTAATTGTTGAGATTCCGCCTGAATCAAGGTTAGAAGAGATAAAGGTTACACAAGAATCAAAGGAGCTAAGACTAAAAGGTTTCTACGAGAGGGCAATCGATGTCGAACGCGTAGAGGCTGCATTGGAGGAGCCCATATTTAAGCATTCTCCTTTAGCAACAAAATTGTATCTACAGCTGCCCGCACCCGGCCTTGAAGACAATATCAGCGATTTAGAAAGATTATACAGGGAAATCAGGCGAATTCAGGATATCGATATTATGCAGACAGGCCTGGTCAATATCAGGCATTTGGGTAAATTACTGCGCTCAAGCGATTGGAAGGTTACGGTTACCTTAGGCAAGCGCAATGGCACAACAGAGATAGTCTTAATAGAGCCCGGCGATACTTCAGGCGATAATTACGGCCTTGCATTCGATATCGGGACGACAACGATTAGTGCTCAAATTGTTAATCTGAATACTAAAAAGGTCCTTGGCACAAAGGCAACCTATAACAAGCAGGCATCTTTTGGCAGCGATGTAATTACAAGGATTATCTGCGCAGAGGAACCCGGATGCCTTGAAAAACTTCACCACGTGGTTATTGATAGCATGAATGAGATGATTCATGAGTTCGTTATTGACAATAATTTAGACCTTAATGATATAAATTGCCTTGTTTGTGCGGGTAACCCGACTATGATTCATCTATTGCTTAGGGTCGATCCCACATTTATAAGGCGTGAGCCTTATGTTCCTTCTGCGAACTTTGTCCCTGTAATCAGGTCTGCGGAAGTAGGCATAAAGATAAATCCAAGAGGGCTTTTATCATGTATTCCCGGTGTTGCAAGTTATGTAGGAGGCGATATAACCGCAGGTATTTTAGCATGCGGCATGCATAAATCGGATAAATTAAGCCTGCTTATTGATATAGGAACAAACGGCGAGATAGTATTGGGAAATAAGGAATGGCTTATATCGGCAGCAGCCTCTGCAGGGCCTGCATTTGAGGGAAGCGGAGTAGAAAGCGGACTTAGAGCCATGAAGGGTGCAATCCAGGAGGTAGAAATTGAGCCAAAGAGTTTAGAGGTCAAATATAAGACTATCGGTAATGAAAAACCTATTGGTATATGCGGTTCTGGCTACATAGATGCCTTATCAGAGTTGTTAAAGGCAGGCGTAATTGACAAATCAGGAAAGATAGTGGTTAAGCATGCAAGGGTAAGAGAAAAGGATAATTCAAAAGAATTTGTCCTGGTCTTTAAAGATGAGGCAGGCATAAAGAAGGATATCGTAATCACTGAAGATGATTTAGAGAATCTAAAAAGGGCCAAGGCTGCTATTTATTCTGCTGCATCGGTTCTCATTAGGCACATGGACCTTAAAATGAATGATCTAGACAGGATATTTATCGCAGGCGGTTTTGGTACATACTTAAACATTAAAAAAGCAATTTCAATAGGGCTGTTGCCTGATTTCCCAATGGAAAAATTTCTTTTTATCGGCAATAGTTCTCTATTCGGCGCAAGAGAGGTATTATTATTCTCTGATGCCGCAATCGAGGTTGAAGAGATCGCTAAGAAGGTTACATATTTAGAATTATCAGTAGATTCTAAATATATGGATGAATATATGGCTGCCTTATTCTTTCCGCATACCGATTTAGCAAAGTTTCCTTCATTAAAAGTAACAAGTAACAAGTAACCATGAGTAAGATAATAGCGCTGGCAGGAAAGGGCGGTACCGGAAAGACAACCATTGCTGCGTTGATAGTGAAATATCTTGTTGAGAGGAAACAGGATTCCATACTTGCAATTGATGCAGACCCAAACAGTAACCTCGGTGAGATCTTAGGAGTGAAGGTTAAAGAGAATATGGGCCAGATAATAGAAGACATCTCAAAGAATCCTTCGCAGATCCCGGCAGGTTATTCAAAGGACCATTATATTGAATATAAGGTTCAGGAGTCTATAGTAGAGTCTGATGGTTTTGATATCTTGACAATGGGCCTTCCCGAAGGCCCGGGATGCTATTGTTATGCCAATAATGTACTGCGCGGTATTGTCTCAAAGCTAGTAGGTGACTACAAAATAGTAGTCATAGATAATGAGGCAGGCATGGAGCATCTTTCAAGGCGCACTACACGGCGTGCAGACTATCTTCTGATAATTTCAGACTATACAAAGGTCGGCATCAATGCGGCAAAGAGGATTTATAATCTTTCAAAGGATCTCAATCTGGATATAAAAAATACCTACTTATTTATCAATCAAAGTAGCGGCAATGCAGATTCCTTTAAAAAGGATTTAGACAATGTCAAATTCGACAAGGTGTTTTCATTGCCATTTGATAAAGATATTCTAGAAATGAGCGCGAAGGAGTGCTCAATTCTTAATTTTAATAACAATTCTAAGCTTGAAGTATCTGTTAGAAAAATTGCCGAAGAGTTTTTAGTTTAAGGTTATCTTGTATTTATAAAAATTTAATTCCGGGAGTTGACAATGCCTATAGAGCTATACAAAGAAAAATGGTCTGATGTAATTAATGTGGTAACAATTGGAACAGAGGATACTAAGGTTAATATTGGAGGACAGACAACGCTTCCATTTTTATTCCAAGAAGGCGATATCCCTAATAGGCCTGTTGTGGCAATGGAGATCTGGGATATTGTTCCTGCTGATTGGCCTGATTCTCTTGTCGAGGCATTTAAGGATTGCTGGAAAGATCCAATTGCCTGGGCAAAGATTTGTCAGGATAAGTATAAGGCCGATTTAATTTGCCTGAAATTACAAGGCGCTCATCCAGATACAGGCAATAAAACACCAGATGAATTGGCAAAGATTGCCAAAAGCATTTCAGATAATATCAAGATACCGCTGATTATATTAGGTTCTGGCGACGATTTAAAGGATAATGAGGTGTTACCAATTGTAGCAGAGGCCTTGAAGGGCAAGAATTGTTTATTTGGAGATGCAGTTCAGGAGAATTACAAGACCCTTGCAGCCAGCTGTCTTGCAGACGGCCACAGCATAATTGCAGAGAGTCCTATTGATATTAATATTGCAAAGCAGCTTAATATACTTATAACCGATATGGGATTTCCCGCAAATAAGATTATCATCAATCCAACGGTCGGCGCATTGGGATATGGTTTAGAGTATACCTATTCTATCATGGAGAGGGCAAGATTGGCTGCGCTGATGGGCGATAAGATGATGGCAATGCCATTTATCTGTTTTGTAGGGCAGGAGGCATGGAGGGCAAAAGAGGCAAAGGCTACATTGGTTGAATTTCCGCAATGGGGAGATGAAAAAGAAAGAGGCCCGTTATGGGAATCAATGACTGCAACTGCATTTTTGCAATCAGGTGCAGATATACTTGTTATGAGGCATCCAAAGGCAGTGAATAAAGTCAGAAAAATCATAGATGAGTTGATGAAGCACTAGAAGGGCAGATATATGTTTATAGTAGGCGAGTTAATAAATGGGATGTATAAAGAAGTAGGCAAGGCTATATCCGGGAAAAATAAAAAGGTAATACAGGATTTAGCCAAAAGACAATTTCAGGCAGGTGCATGCGCCCTTGATTTAAATTGCGGCCCGGCCTCAAAAGACCCTGTTTCTGATATGATCTGGCTTATTGAGTCTGTGCAAGAGGTGTGCAGTGCCATTCTTTGTTTAGACAGCACAAAGCCTAATGTTATTGAAGAGGGGCTAAAGATAGCAAAAAGTAAGACAATGATAAATTCTACACAGGCTGATAAGGAAAAGATGGATATCCTAATTCCTATGGCAAAGAAATATAACAGTCTATTAATTGCGATTACGATGGATAAAAGGGGTGTTCCTCAAAATAAGGATCAACGAATAGAACTGGCTGCAAATATTATTTCTGCCTGTGAAGAGCACAAATTTTTTACAGAAAATCTTTTTTTGGATCCTGTAGTATTACCCGTTAATGTTGCGCAGAACCAGGGGGTTGAGATCTTGCAGGCAATCAGAGAGTTTGAATTGCTGTGTTGTCCAAAGCCAAAGACAATTGTGGGCTTAAGCAATGTCTCGCAAGGTACAAAAAACAGAAGTTTGATAAACAGGACCTTTCTTGTTATGGCCGTTGCAAATGGATTGGAAGGCGCTATATTAGATCCGTTAGATAAAGAGTTAATGGATGCGCTCATCTCATCAGAGTTAATACTAAATAAACATATTTATTGCGATTCTTTCCTTGATGCATATAGGAAGAAATAAATGAAAGGAGTAAAATAGAATGTATATAATTATAGTGGCAATAGTTGCGGTATTTTTAGGATTGTTCTTATGTAAGAAGTTCGGTAAGGGTTGTTGCTGTAATACAGATAAGAAAGAATAAAAAAAAGGGGGTGCAAGGTTTCGACTTAGTTAAATTGATAATAGTGGCATGTCGCGGACGCAGGGTAGGCCGCGTTAAAAATCCTTGCACAATATAAACGCAAACAACAACACAGTTGTCGCAGATGCAGAAGAAATTCTTGCAAATGCAAGCGTAGAAGCCCTCGTCTAATTTATTAGATGAGGCCTAGCCTCTTGTTGCCTGTGGCAAGAGGGTAGAACTAAACAGGCTGGCCCTGAAAAATTAGTCTTTGGGTTCGGGGCAAGACCAAAAAAGACTGGCTGATAATTAATCCTGACTATTGGAGTAGATATCAGCGAGAGGTAAAAAATAGCCTACACATGTAGAGGCTATCATTGGTTTAATTATGGACGCGAGTTCGATTCTCGCCACCTCCATTAATTTGTGTAATTTAGCTTTCTCAAATTAATCCCGAGCGAATAGTTAGTTTAACTTTGATCGCGAGGGACAAATTTATTAAAACATATGAAATATACAAAAGAGAAGATTTTTCCAATAGGTGTTTTTGATTCAGGTGTGGGAGGACTTACAGTTGTGAAAGAATTAATTCAACAGCTTCCTTATGAGGACTTAGTCTATTTTGGCGATACAGCCAGGGTTCCCTATGGGATTAAATCAAGCGAAACCGTTATCCGATTTTCTATCGAAAATATCTTGTTTCTTCTTAAGCAGGATGTAAAACTTATCTGCGTAGCCTGTAATACTTCATCGAGCGTCGCACTACCTGCGATTAAAAAACATTTTAAGGTTCCAATAGTCGGTGTGATAATACCCGGTGTAAGAGAGGCTGTCTATGCCACTAAGAATAAACGCATAGGAGTAATTGGCACAAAAGGTACGATTAAAAGCAATGCCTATGAAAACGAGATAAAACAGCTAGATCCAAGCGTTAAGGTTATGCAGGTGGCGTGTCCTTTGTTTGTGCCCTTTGTGGAAGAGGGCTGGGACAAGGGCAGTGTAGTTTTAGAGGTTGCAAAGAAATACCTCAAGCCATTAAAAGATTTCAAAGCTGATACAGTTATATTGGGTTGTACGCATTATCCATTATTAAAGCCGGTAATTAAACAGGTGTTGGGTAATGATGTTGTATTGATTGATTCTGCTAAACAAGTTGCAGTTGAAGTGAGAAAGATATTGGCCAGCGAAGATGCATTGGTTAAGTCAAAAAGAAAGGCAGC
>JBFZAD010000060.1:0-2735 GCA_041309125.1 Candidatus Omnitrophota bacterium | reverse complement strand
TTCAGATTACCTTTTAGAAAATCCTGTGAATGAAGTTACGGTTCCTTCAGCCTCAAGCTGGGGTTTCCAAGGCTATAATGATTTTTGGGTCAATGGAAATAATGACTGGATCTATCCTCATCTACATTTAGCAGGAGCAAGGATGAAGGAGTTAGCAGAAAAATATAAAGTTAATTCAAAGGATGACAAAAACAGCCTTATTAAAAGAGCCATGAATCAAGCAGCTAGGGAACTCGTGCTTGCACAGGCAAGCGACTGGGCATTTATTATGAAGACTGGCACCATGGTTGAGTATGCGCATAAAAGGACTAAACTGCATTTAAATAGATTCCTTAGATTATATAATGATATAAACTCAAGGTCTATTGACCAAAAGTGGCTAAAAGAAATTGAGACAAGGGATAATATATTTTCACGAATAAATTGCGCGGATTATTATGAGAATGGTCATAGAGAAAAGGTAACTAATAGAAAAAGGCTGCCTTTAAATAAGGCTACAAAAAAGAAAGAAAAACATGCAAGAAAACATTAGAGACTTACCGGATATCTATATAGGAGAAGACAAAATAAAACAAGTGGTAAGAAAAGATAAGAAGTATTATCTACCGGTAACGAATTTAGATTTTAATAAGATAAATTCTGGCTTTGGCATTGCACTTCATATGCATCAGCCAACCATACCTGCTGGTTCTGGGAATATCGTTGAGGCAAGGCTTATCAGTAACCTGCAGCATATGATGGAGCATCAGGATATTGGAGATAATCATAATGCCCCTGTGTTTGTATGGTGCTATTCGAGGATTTCAGATTTTGTTAGAGAGCTGGTCTCAAATAATAAGAATCCCAGGGTAATGCTTGATTATTCAGGAAACCTATTATGGGGTTTAAAACAGATGGGCAAAGAAGAGGTATTGGATAATTTAAGGCTTGTAACATCCGATAAGAAATATTTTAGATATGTTGAGTGGCTTGGTACCATGTGGTCACATGCAGTAGTAAGTTCAACGCCGGTTCCGGATATAAAGTTGCATATTCTTGCCTGGCAGTCACATTTTGCTTCAATATTTGGATTTGAGGCATTAGAGCGCGTTAAGGGCTTTTCACCTCCAGAGATGCATTTACCCATTCATCCTGATGTTTGCTATGAGTATGTCAAAACTCTAAAAGAGTGCGGGTATAGATGGCTTATGGTGCAGGAGCATACAATTGAAAATCTGGATGGCTCTGGTATAAGAAGGCCTAATTTCCCGCATAAGTTAGTTGCCAAGAACTCTGAAGGTAAAATTGAAGAGATTGCAATTCTTATCAAGACTCAAGGCTCTGACACAAAGTTAGTCGCTCAAATGCAGCCCTATCATGAGGCAAAGACAAAGGCAAGGGAAGACTATCTTGGCAAGAAGGTCATACCATATGTTGCGCAGATTGGCGATGGAGAAAATGGCGGGGTAATGATGAATGAGTTTCCCGATGCCTATAAAATATCATTTAATGAAATAGCTAGGGAAGGTACCGTTTCTATGAATGGTTCAGAATATTTAGAATATGTTGAAGATTTAGGTTTAAAATTAGAATCTTTTATTCCTGTTCAACCAATACATCAGTTGCGTATCTGGCAGGCAATTGATAAGCTTATGGTTGGCGCAAGCGACAGGGCAATTGATAAGATAAGAGAAAAGGATCCAAATTATAACCTGGATAAAGGCTCATGGACAAATGATAGGAGCTGGATCAAAGGATATGAAAATGTATTAGATCCTATGAAGAAATTAAGCGTAATGTTTCATCAAAAATATGATGCTAAGGCAGTAGATCCCAAAGACAATAGATACAAAAACGCACTTTTGTGTCTGCTTCTTTCGCAGACAAGCTGTTTTAGATACTGGGGACAGGGTATCTGGACCGATTATGCAAATGAGATAATCAGGCGCGGGATGAATGAGCTGAAGAAGTGATTCTTATTAAGGCTTGACTTTGTATTACTATAGGTTATAATTACAGCAATATAAAGGAATAAAGGAGCTTAGCTATGGCGAAATTGACTATTAAAGATCTAGATCTAAAAGGCAAGACTGTATTGATGAGGGTAGATTTTAATGTGCCCTTGGATGATGCTTTAAACGTAACTGATGATAAAAGAATAGAAGCATCTCTAGCCTCCATAAAGTATATTTTAGAGAAGGGTGCGAAGAAATTGGTTCTTATGAGCCACTTAGGAAGACCAGATGGCAAGCCACAAGACAAATTGAGATTAAACCCTGCGGCAAAGAGATTGCAGGAATTATTAAAAGAACCAGTCAAAAAACTGGATGATTGCATAGGCGATGCAGTAAAAAAAGATATAAAAGAAAGTAAAGAACGCGTTATCTTGCTTGAAAACTTAAGATTTTACGCAGAAGAGGAGAAAAATGACCCTGGCTTTGCCAAGAAGTTATCAGAATTAGGCGAAATTTATGTCAATGATGCATTTGGCACTGCGCACCGCGCTCATGCCTCAACTGAAGGGGTAACTCGCTATTTAAAATCTGCTGCAGGATTTCTACTTGGAAAGGAAATTGACTATTTATCTAAGGCAACTACAAACCCGGCAAAGCCCTATTGTCTAATATTAGGAGGGGCTAAGGTCTCTGATAAGATTGGTGTAATCGAAAATTTACTTAGTAAGGTTAATAAGATATTAATAGGCGGTGGTATGGCCTATACATTCTTAAAAGCTCAAGGGAAAAATATAGGTAATT
>JBFZAD010000059.1:0-4401 GCA_041309125.1 Candidatus Omnitrophota bacterium | reverse complement strand
GATGAAATATTTAGGCCATGCTGTTTTCTATTGGCTTGATATGGCTCTATAAATTCAATAACAAACAGGTCTCCTATGCCCTGCGAAATACCATTGCCAATATTTCTAACCTTGAAATCAGGAAAGCCCTCACTCTTTATGGTTTCAACATATGCATCAATCTCATCCACGCGAATATGCCTTATCCACTCAAGATATTGAAATGCAGGAAAGTTTTCTTTATTTAAGAATTGCTCTGTAAAAATCGCAAATTCTTTACTGCTAACCTTTTCGCTGGCATAATAAAAATTTCTTATTGATTCAAGCGCCTGGATATATTTATCAATTTCCTGGTTAACAAAAATATTATGGACGCTTTCTGCCAGGGTAAGAAAGTTATTCTTATAATTAATCTTGTAGGTATTTAAAGGAAAAAGGAAGGAAAAAAAAGAAAAGTACAGGCCGATTACAAATATCAATGCAGGAAAAAAATAAGTACTTATTTTAAACCTTTTTGACATAGCTTCATTATATCATTAATAAACTTCTGCCTCAATAAAATAATAGCTCAACCCGGCCACCTACGAAGTGTCCGCGCGGGGACACTTACGAAGTGGTCAGGTTAATGCCGGCTAACATCTTAAGGGCTTGGAGGTATTTTTCGCTTGTCTTTTTAACTATTGTATCAGGTAGGTTTGGGCCGGGTGGGGTCTTGTCCCAATCTAAAGTTTCTAGATAATCGCGGACAAACTGTTTATCGAAGCTCGGCTGTGGACCGCCGGGCTTATATTGATCCTTTGGCCAGAAGCGCGAAGAGTCTGGGGTAAGCACCTCATCAATAAGAATAATCTCATCTTCATATATCCCGAACTCAAATTTTGTATCTGCGATTATTATTCCCTTTGATTCAGCATAATCCCTTGCCTTTTTATATATAGCAATGCTGATTTTTTTTAGTTTATCTGTTACGTCCTTGCCTAGTTTCTTTTCAACATATTCCTGTGAGACATTGATATCATGGCCTACATCTTCTTTTGTGGAAGGGGTAAAAATAACTTCTTTTAACTTGTCCGATTCTTTTAGGCCCTTAGGTAGGTTTATCCCGCACACTGACTGTTTCTGTTGATACTCCTTCCATCCAGAACCTGACAGATACCCGCGCACAACACATTCAACAGGTAAAGACTTTGCCTTCTTAACAAGCATTGATCTACCGCTTAAAATATCTTTATGCTTATGTAACTCTTTTGGGAAATCCTTAAGGTTGGCAGAGATAAAATGATTGGGTATGATATCTTTGGTAAGATCAAACCAAAACAGCGACAGTTGTGTAAGCACTTCTCCCTTATGAGGAATACAAGTAGGCAAAACAACATCAAAGCATGAGATTCTATCTGTTGAAATAATCAACAGCTTATCTTTAAAGTCGTATACATCCCTGACCTTGCCCCTTTTAAAGAATTCAACTTCAGTAAACTTAGTTATGTGTATCGGTTCTTTGCTCACTTAAACACCTCTTTTGTTTGGATTGCTATTGTAATTAAATTGATTTACTGGCATGCTTACATGCAATTTATTATAAGATAAACTGTCATAAAAGAAAATTGTTTTTTAAAATTATTATATTTCTAGGCAGGATTTCCTATTGAAGTCCGGTAAGAAACAATATCAGCATAAGAAAATTATATGTGGATATAACTTATTATATGGAAGATAGTTAGAAGACGAAGAATCGTCACCTCTTACCTCTTACTCTATCTAAATAAAATATTAATAAAGCTTGCAAAGAAGCAGAATTGGTGTATACTTATAGTGTAGACAATACAAGCTGTAGAAACATGCTGTAGAAGCTGTAGAAACATGCTGTAGAGTCACAGAGAAGGCGTCGGTAATAAACTTGACGCCTTTTCTGTTTTTATGAGCAATTTAGCGGGGTGGGTTTTTAAAATAAAATCCAAGGTCTTGTTTACTTGATATTCTATGATTTATAATTTAACTTGAAGGATTAAAGTATCCCATCTTGAGATTTGGAAAGTTTTTCTTAAGTGAAAATATGATCTGCCTTATCCCAAGCATCTTATTTTTTGGAATCGCGGTCTTTAGTTCTTTGAAATAACGTAAAGGATCGAAGTTTAAATTCCTCCACTGCACCATGTCGATTTTATACCTGCCAAGAAATACATTCAATTCTTCAAATTCTTCCTTTGAATCAGTAAATCCAGGCATAGTCAAATAATTAATTGAAACGAACCCGCCTTTACCATGAGCTACCTCTATGGATTTTATAACATCCTTAAATGAATATCCTTTTGGCTTATAATATCTTGTGTAATATTCATGCCTTACGCTATTCATGCTCACTCGCATAGTATTTAAACCTGCATCAAATAATCTAGATACAATTTTCGGCTTGCTGGCATTTGTATTGATATTTATTGTGCCTTTTTGAGTCTCTTGCCTGATTAGCCGTATTGCTTGCTCAACGATATCTCCTGATAAAAGCGCCTCACCCTCGCAGCCCTGGCCAAAGCTAACAATAGCTTTTTTTGATTTTAAGATATGAAATACGGCTATATCTCTGATCTCTTGAGGAGTAGGAACAAATTTTATCCGTGGTTGTGTGGCTGGACATCGTTTGGGTGTTTGATACGATATACACCCGCTGCAGTTTGCATTACATACAGGCGATGATGGCAACGGCGCTTCATATCGCGAGAGAAAAAAATTTTGAGCATTTGGGCAAAAGTAATTAAGAGCACATCTTTCAAGATGCCTTACCAGTCTATTACGCGCAAATACTCTCCTAAACTTTATTACATTTTTTCTAACTTCTTTGATGTCGATAAAATGGGAATTATGTCTTTTGTCGGTATCGACTTGTATTGCCGCAACATAAAATTCGCCTTTATAAAATACGCAAGCCGCGTAAGCGAATAGTGGCAACATCTTAGAATTTCTAATTTCTTTATAAGAACTATTGTAGGTAACTGTATAGCCTGGCGGAGTAAATGCAGCTATGGGAAAACACTTTTGCTTATTTCTCGAAAATGGATTATACTCTTGAGCTGTAAAACACCCCTTTGTGCTATCATAGGCGACTGGTACTCTATCCGGCATTAAGAATAGGCGACTGGCAGGCGGCAGTTTTATAAGTTCGCCTGGCCCTAGCCTAAAAAAACAGCCGCCTTTCATTCCAATCCCTTCAAGCTGCGTATCGTTATATATCTGTCCTTTTGTATCAGCAATAAGTAATTGCGCCTTTTCTTTTCCCATAAGGTTTGCAGGGTCAGGTGGATGCTTTCTCTCTGTTATGAGTTATGGAATATATATAAATAAGCAAAGCTGGTATAAATAAAAGAGAACACAATATGTACATGAAGGAATACGACACAATGCCATAAAGGGGATTGAAACTTAAAGGAAAAAATGGTTTTACGTCACAATAAATCAATGAATCAAACAAAACATGAAGCAAGGCACCTAACACACCAGATAGTATACATTTTTTCAGGTTTGTTTCGTAAGGGAGCTTAAAGAACTCCATTAATTTTCCTAATATATTCTTACCTTTAAAAGCAATAATCCCCCATAGGATACCTACAATAGCACCGCCAATGAAAGTATGGGCATAGCCATGCAGTGGGTAAGATAAATTAAATAGCATTACTAATAATGGCTCAATATCTACTGCAACGCTTGCCAAAACAAAAACAGGAATATCTATCTTTTTGTTTAATGGAAGTGCGATGCATGCATGCGCCCCGAAATGAAAAGGCGTAAAAGGCATATATTCTCTCTATTTTTTTCTTATTATATCACTCTCTCCCTATTTTAGTTGGGAGTCTGGAGACCAAACCCTCCTAACTCCATACTCCAAACTCCTAACTATACTTACCCTTTAATTTATTCTACCCCAAAACAAAACCCTCTGCAACTGCAATTTGATAACTTGTTTATTAATTAGGAGATTATTGAGTTTGAAAGCTACAAAATGGAAGTGCTGTGAGGATATTCTTTAGTACCGCGCCCATAATGCTTGTGGCGGGAAAGGGATTTTAGGGAATAGGGGACATGCACTGTGCTCACTACGGCCCTTAATTCGCCCTAGCTTAACATTAGCGAATTATCCCGAGTCTCTAATGGTTCTATCTTGACGAGGGATTGTCGGAAATTACTTTGAACATGTACTTAGCTCGCTATTTTGCTTAATTTGCCATCACCTAAGATTAGCAAATTATCCCGAGCTCATAATTCTGTGTGGCGGGCGAGGGATTGTAGGGAATAGGGGACATGCACTGTGCTCACTACGGCCCTTGTCGGGCCGTTTAACGTTCGCACAGTGCCGAATTTTTTTCCGTTGTCCGGAAAAAAATTCGGGCCCGACGAGATTTGAACTCGCGATCTTCAGATCGACAATCTGAC
>JBFZAD010000058.1:0-13778 GCA_041309125.1 Candidatus Omnitrophota bacterium | reverse complement strand
GCTTTTCGTCAAAATTACTAGTTACTTGTTACTAGATTACTAGTTACTAAAAATGAAACATATAATTTCTGTCTTAGTAGAAAATAAATTCGGAGTCTTGGCTCGGATATCTGGATTATTCAGTGCTCGGGGATTCAATATTGACAGCCTGTCAGTTGGCGAGACAGAAGACCCTTTAGTCTCTCGCATGACTATAACGGTTGATGCTGCAGATGAGAAGATTTTGGAACAGATAAAAAAACAGTTGCATAAACTAATCGATGTAATTACCCTTATAGATTTTACCAAGAAGGATCATATTGAAAAAGAGCTTATCTTTTTAAAGGTTGATATCTCCGGTAAAAATAAGTCGGCTCTAGAAAAAATGATAAAAAAATCTTGTGCAAAGATAATTGATGAAAAGAAAGACGAGGCAATATTAGAGATCCTTGGTAGTCAAGATGAGGTTAGGAATCTACTTTCTGAACTGAAGCCACTTGGCATAAAACATCTGACTCGTGCGGGTAGGATTGCTATTTCAAAAGGATAAGAATTTAAATAATCAGGAAGATATGGCAGAAAAATCAAAATTTAGCTCTATTGAGAAAGCACCTTTGATCCGTAAGTTTACAATATTATTTATTTTGATGGCCTTGTTGCCTTTTATATTTATAACCTATATTTTTGTTCAATATGATAAGACTGGTCAAATACCTTTTTCAAAAACAGAATTACTTGTTTGGCTTTTTTGGCTTGGCCTTGGTAGCTTAGTAGGATTTTTTGGTATGCACCACTCCTTGGTAGAGATTCAAGGCTTGGCAAAAAAGACAAAGGAGATCTTAAGTAAGTCCATCCCGAAGATGGAAGAAATTGATAGCTCTGATAGCGAGATAGCTCAGCTGTCAAGATTTTACAAGGAAGTAACTCAAAGTCTAGAGAATAACATCAAACGCCTGGAGGCCTCTAAGCAAACAATGCAGTTTGTCTTGACCAAGATTACAACCAGTATTACCTCTGCGAAAGGAATTGATACCTTTCTTGAATTAATTGTGGAAGTTACGGCAAATGCTTTAGAGGCAAAAGTTGGGGTTCTTATGTTGTTGGATGATGATAAGCAAGAGCTCTATGTCAAGGCAATATCTGGTTTTCAAGAGGAATTTAGAGAGCTCAGGCTTAAGATTGGAGAAGAAGCCCCAGGATGGGTAGCCAAGCATAAGAAGCCTTTAATGATTCCACGCCTTCACAATAAAGAGGTGGATTCTTCAAAAGAATTGTTTGAGCCGCCCTTGATGTGTGTTCCTTTATTGTTTCAAGAGAGACTAATCGGTGTATTGGCAGTGATTGGTAGATTAGTAGGGGATACCTTCCAGGAAGAACAGGTTGATATGGCAGAGAATATATCTGCTCAAACTGCAGTTGCGGTAGAAAATGATAGACTGCATATGGATGTTGAGAAGACTTATATTGAAACTGTTACTGCTCTGGCAATGGCAGTTGAGGCGAGGGATCCATATAGCAGGGGCCATTCAGATAGGGTTTCTGATTATTCTGTGGGAATCGCAAAAAAACTTAATCTAAACGAAGAGGATATTAAAAATATCAAAGATGCTGCTGAGTTACATGACGTAGGTAAGATTGGCATAAGCGATGAAATCTTAAGAAAATATACTGATTTAGATGATGCCGAGATGCAGATAATGCATAAACATCCAGCTATTGGAGAGAGCATTATAAAACCCGTTAGAGCACTTTCAAATCTGTGCAAGATTGTAAGGAACCACCATGAATGGCTTGATGGCACTGGATATCCTGATAGGTTAAAAGGAGAAAAAATACCTTTTGGAGCAAAGGTATTGGCAGTTGCAGATAGCTTTGATGCAATGACTACTGATAGGCCTTATCACAAGGCAATGAGTTTTGAAGATGCGAAAAAAGAACTTTCGAAATACATCAACATCCGTTACGAAAAAAGTGTAGTAGAGGCATTTCTGGAGGTATTGAAGGAGATGGGTAGGTAATAGGCAAATTTGTTTAAATAACATACAATGGGGGTTTATTATGGCTAAAATTTATTATGACAAAGATGCAGATTTGAGTTTGTTAAAGGATAAAACAGTAGCAATTATAGGTTATGGTATTCAAGGAAGAGGTCAGGCGTTATGCCTAAGAGACAGTGGTATAAAAGTAGTAATTTCTGAATTAGAAAATACGCCTAATTACGAGCAGGCAAAAAAAGATGGATTTAATCCTGTATCAGCTAAAGAAGCAGCAGAGCAAGGTGATATTATTCAGATCTTGACACAAGACCATATTCAGGCAAAGGTTTACAAAGAGAGTATTAAACCAGGCTTAAAAAAGGGCAAGGCGCTTTGTTTTTCGCACGGATTTAATATTCGTTTTAGACAGATAAAGCCACCCAAGAATGTTGATGTGTTTATGATTGCCCCAAAAGGCCCTGGAGCTCTTGTGAGACGCATGTATGAAGAAGGCAAGGGGGTTCCGAGTCTATTGGCTATCTTTCAAGATGCAACCGGAAAAGCAAAACAGTTGGGGTTGGCTTATGCAAAGGCGATAGGCGCAACTCGCGCAGGAGTAATTGAGACGACTTTTGATGAAGAGACTGAGACAGACCTGTTTGGCGAACAGGCAGTCCTGTGCGGCGGCGTAACAGAATTAATCAAGGCAGGATTTGATACTTTAGTTGAGGCAGGATTCCAGCCAGAGATTGCATATTTTGAAGTTTTGCATGAACTTAAGTTGATTACAGATTTGATTCAGGAGACGGGAATTTCCGGAATGCGCAGACGAGTGTCTAATACAGCCTGTTATGGAGATTTAACCAAGGGCCCTATGATTATTACTGCAAAGACGCGCAAGACAATGCGGAAACTTCTTAAGGATATCAAATCTGGAAAATTTGCTCGTGAGTGGATTAGGGAGAATGAAGCAGGCAGGCCTAATTTCAATAAGCTATTGCAAGATGGTGATAATCATCCCATCGAGAAAGTTGGCAAAGACTTGCGAGAGATGATGCCTTGGATGAAAAAATAGTGTTTAGTGGTTGGTGTTTGGTGGATAGGAGTAAGTTAGGAGTTAGGAGTTAGGAGGGTTGATAAAAGAGTTAACTATAAATATATGAATAACAAACTGATAATATTTGATACAACGCTACGCGATGGTGAGCAGGCGCCTGGGGCGAGTCTCAATATACGGGAAAAAATAGAAATTGCCAAGCAATTAGAAATACTTGGCGTAGATATTATTGAGGCTGGTTTTCCAATCACATCTAAGGGAGATTTCCAGGCAGTTAGTGAGGTCTCTAAGATTATAAAGACAAGTAAGGTCTGCGGCCTGGCGCGAGCTATTAAGAAAGATATTGATGCTGCTTGCCTAGCTGTAAGACAGGCAAAGCATCCATGCGTACATGTATTTTTGGCTACTTCAAAAATACATATGAAATATAAGCTTAAAAAGGCAGAAGATGAGATCCTGCGTTTGGCAGTCGAATCGGTCAAATATGCGAAGAAAAAGCTGTCTCATGTTGAATTTTCACCAGAAGATGCTTCAAGGACGGAGAAACAGTTTCTTTATAGGGTTGTAGAGGCTGTGATTGAGGCAGGTGCAGTTTGTGTTAATATCCCTGATACAGTCGGATATGCCGAGCCAGGTGAATTTGGCAATCTAATACATGATATATTTAATAATGTCTTTAATATAGATAAAACAGTAATAAGCGTTCATTGTCATAATGATCTGGGTTTGGCCGTTGGTAATTCTTTGGCAGCAGTAAAAAATGGTGCTCGCCAAGTTGAGTGCACAATAAATGGGATTGGAGAGCGTGCTGGCAATGCTTCGATGGAAGAGATTGTAATGAGTATAAAAACAAGGCCTGATATATTCGCAAACTTGAAGACAGATATAAGGACAACAGAGATTTATAAAACATCCAGGCTTGTCAGCAAGTTGACGGGTTTTGTTGTTGCTCCTAATAAGGCAGTTGTCGGAGGTAATGCCTTTAGGCATGAGTCAGGTATACACCAGGACGGAATCTTAAAAGAACGAACCACTTATGAGATCATTAAGCCCTCTGATGTAGGGTTTAAGGGCACGAGCCTTGTCCTTGGAAAACATTCAGGCAGGCACGCATTCACCGAGAGGCTTCTTAATTTAGGCATTAAGCTTAACAAAAAAGAGATTGATAAGGCCTTCATCCTTTTTAAACAACTGGCAGATAAAAAGAAAACTATATTTGATGATGATCTGGTTGCCATAGTTGAAGATGAACTTAAAAAGGCAACAGAGGTATGGCAGATTGTTGACCTTGATATACATAGCAAGAAAGATGCTACTTCAAGGGCATATATAATGCTAAAATCAAAAGGTAAGGAATTTAGTGCAAATTCTACGGGGGACGGCCCGGTTGATGCCTGCTACAAAGCTATAGATAAAATAACAGGGATAAAGGGTAAGCTTGTAGATTATCATCTGGAATCTGTTACCTCTGGCAAGGATGCCTTAGGAGATGCGAATATAAAGGTGAGGTTCAAAGATAAGGTTTTAAATGGAAGAGGAATGAGCACAGATGTTATTGAGGCATCGGTCAAGGCGTATCTGAATGCACTCAATAAATCTTTAAGCCATTGATGCGTAAACCTCCAGTAATAATCTTTATTATCTTAGGTTGTTTTCTCCTTTTTCTAGTATATTCAAGTAGACAAAACCTGCAATCAGACTTATATGTCCTATCCCAAAGTATTAATATCTCTTTAGCCAATGTGGTCTATAAAGCTAATCCTCCAAGGCACTTCCCCTTAGATTTAATTTCCAGACAAGATAGGCTAAAGGCCGAGCTTGGACAACCTTTTGTTTTCTTTTCTAATAAAGACTGGAAAGTTTTTTGGAATCTTATTTACAGCACATATGTTTTGGAGCCAAATACAGATAATAGGCTTCCAGGCAAATGCAGGCAGTTAACTCTTGAGGAAATTCAGCAAAGGTTGATAGGAATGAATTCCACCTTTTCGTACTATGGTATTCAAAATTGGAATTACATTTGGAATAAGATAATCCGCGTAAGTCGATAATATGAATAATAAAAAAATTTACGGCCTTATTGGTTGGCCGGTTAAACATAGCCTATCTCCTCTAATGCAAATGGCTGCATTTAATGCTTTAGATATCAATGCCGATTATAGGCTATTTGAAATTGAACCAGAAAAACTAGAAGAATTCTTGCTAAAGGAAATCGAGGTTTTGGATACCGAAGGAAAGGTATTCTCTACGAAAGAGATTGCAGGATTTAATATCACTATACCTCACAAGGTAATGGCCAAAGAGATATTAGAGAGGGAGTTTCCTTTTAGAGAATATGAGTCTTTATCTTCGGAAAACCTTTATTATGTTAAAGCATCAGGAGCTATAAATACGGTAAATAGGATTGATGAGAAGGTAGATTACTATAATACAGATGCAACTGGTTTTTTGAAGTCATTAAGAGAAGATTTGGGTTTCGATCCTAAAGACAAGAATGTTTTGATTATTGGTTGTGGTGGGGCAGGCAGGGCTATTATTGCTGCTTTGAGCTGGAAGAAACATTCTGTAAAAAAGATATATATTTATGATATAAGTGAGGTAGCACTTGAGTCATGCAAAATACATTTTTCACAATTGGAGCATATATATGAAAAAATTGAATTTATTAATAAAGATGAAATATCGCATAAGCTGAAAGAGTGCCAGCTGTTGGTTAACGCATCTTTTACCGGAATGAGAGAAAACGACCCCCCTGTAATCAATAAAAATTTTCTTCACGATGATTTATCAATTTATGATATTATTTATCATAGAGATACACAGTTGATAAAAGACGCAAAATCAAAGAGGCTGCCTGCTAAGGGTGGTTTGGGCATGCTTCTTTATCAGGGAGTAGATGCCTTTCGTCTCTGGACAAATCAAGAGCCACCAGCTGAAGAGATGAGAAAGGCGCTACAAATCCAAATAGGAGGAGATAAATGATCTTCACAGAGATATTTTTATTTGTATTGGGTGCAATAGTGGGTAGTTTTCTAAATGTATGCATTTATCGTATGCCACGTACTGAATCAGTTGTTAAGCCCCGTTCTCATTGTGTTAGTTGTAATAAAATGATTCCTTGGTATGATAATATTCCTTTTATAAGCTATCTTTTATTAGGTGCAAAATGTAGGTTCTGTAAACAAAAGATCTCATTCAGATATTTTATTGTTGAATTTATTACAGCTTGTTTTTTTATACTTCTATATAGAGTATTTGGTCTGGGATTTGAGTATATTAATTATTTAGTTTTGATTTGTGGTTTAATTATTGCTACATTCGTTGATTTAGATTTTCGTATTATACCCGATGAAGTTTCGGTTGGAGGCATAGTAGTGGGTTTAGTACTTTCGCTTATAGAAAGTTTCAAGTTATTTGGGAAAGTGCAAATTCTAGAGTTGCCCATAATTGATTCTTTTCTGGGAGTCTTAATAGGAGGAGGGTTAATATATCTTACCGGTTTATTTGGTAATTTATTATTTTTTAAACTGATGAAAAAAGAGTCTATAGATGGTGAGACAGAGAGTATGGGTGGAGGAGATGTCAAGCTCTTGGCAATGATAGGTGCATTTATTGGTTGGAAACTTTCAATATTGACATTTTTTATTGCGCCATTTTTAGGTTCGGTTGCCGGGGTTTACATATTATTAAGAAAGGGAAAGCATACGCTTGCATATGGGCCTGCCATTGCGCTGGCTGCGGTAATCTGTATTTTCTATGGCAAGGTTATTGTGAGGATGTTGTTTGGGATTGATATATAAGCGTAAAACTCACGTTTCGTAGTGCGTAATGCGTACAGCGTACAGCGTACAGCGTACTGCGTACAGAGTTGCAGAGTTGGAGTGCAGAGTTGGAGACGCTTTCCGGGTTGTTCGGGAAGATGTACCTGGGTTTGTTCGGGAAAGTGTACCTTGATTTATATATATGATAGGTTTGCCCCGCCCTTTTGGCATTAATTTAATATTACAATATACCCAAAAGGGCGGGGTCAATTCGCAGACGCCCAGCCCTTTTTGGCTGATATAAGTTTGCGAGTATACCAAAAGGGCTGGGCTACAATTTATGTCGTCCCTTTCGGGATTCCATAAATTGTCTGCTCATTGAAGGAGGCGATAGATATGTTACGATTTTTGAGTGCAGGAGAATCTCACGGAGAGGCACTTGTTGGAATACTTGAGGGTATGCCGGCAGGGCTTAAGATTGAGATTGCGAAGATCAACGCTGAATTAAAGCGTCGGCAACAGGGTTATGGCCGGGGTCCAAGGATGAAAATAGAAAGCGATAAAGCTAGAGTTCTATCCGGGCTTCGTAAATCCGTCACCATCGGCTCACCCATTGCAGTTTTAATTAATAACAAGGATAATTCTATTGATAAACAAGGGCCTGTTAGTTCTCCAAGGCCAGGCCATGCAGATTTGGCAGGAGTTCTAAAATATGGCTTTAATGATGCAAGAAGCGTCTTAGAGCGGGCATCGGCAAGAGAGACTGCTATACGAGTTGCAATAGGCGCAATTTGTAAGACATTTTTAAACAAATTTAAAATTGATATTACAAGTCGCGTTCTTTTAGTCGGGGGAGAATTTTTAACTAAGGATATAAAGAAAAAGATTGATTTGGCAAAAAGACAAAAAGATACATTAGGTGGAATTTTAGAGGTAAAAGCAATTAATGTCCCAGCGGGATTCGGTAGCTATGTGCAATGGGACAGGCGTCTCAATGCGCAGCTTGCGCTAGCGTGTATGTCTGTGCCAGGGATAAAATCTGTTGAATTCGGTTTAGGTTCTGGTTTTGCCTACAAGTTTGGCTCTGATGTACACGATGCCATTTATTATGAAAAGGGCAAAGGTTTCTATAGAAAGACTAACAATGCAGGCGGCCTTGAGGGCGGAATGAGTAATGGCGAGGATATAATTATTCGTTGCTGTATGAAGCCAATTACTACATTGGGTAACCCGTTAGATTCTGTAAATTTGGGTTCTAAGAAAAAGACAAAGGCAAGTGTGCAGCGAGCTGATATATGCGCAATTGAGGCAGCAGGGGTAGTGGCTGAAGGTATGGTTAGTTTCGCGTTAACCGAATCTATGTTAGAGAAATTCGGTCAGGATAATATGCAGGATATCCTGAAGAGCTTCGCAACCTATGTCAAAAGAATTAGTTGAGCGCTGTATCCAGAAAGATGAAGCTGCGTGGAGTGAGTTTATAAAGAAGTTTAAACATGTTGTAGATTTAAGTATTCGAAAGAAACTCACCCATTTAAAGTTCAATTTTAACTCCGAAGATGTAAAGGATATCTCACAGGATGTTTTCTCTGAAATTTGGAATAAGAATAAGCTCTCACTTTTAGAAGAGAAAGAAAAGATTTTATCGTGGTTGTGTATAGTTGCGCAAAATGCAGCTATTGATTTTATCAGGAGTAAGGCAGTTATAAATAAAAGGGTTGTTTCTTCTTTAGATGTAGAAGAAGGCCTTGATGCATTTGATGCAATTGCCTCCAAAGCTCTCTCTCCAGCTGACCAAGCCGAGAATAATGAATTAGAGGTTATAGTCGATGAATTCCTAAGTAGCCTAAAGGATCAGGATAGGCTTATCTTATCCTTGAATTTATACTACGACAAAAGCCATATTGAGGTTTCAAAGATATTAGATATTTCTATTAATACAGTATCAACAATTATTAGAAGATCTAAAGAAAACTTAAAAAAGATTCTGCTAGAAAAGGGATACAAAAATTATTAGATATTTTGAACGAAAATCACATTCTTTTACGTCTTATAAAGTAGGGAGATATAGATGGATAAAATAGAACAGGTTTTAAGACAAGGCTTACAAAAAAGGCTTAAAAATAGGGTGTTAGAGAAAGGACCAGACTGTCCAAGGGATGAGGAACTAAGCCTCTATATGGAGAAGAAGCTTAATAAGGATAGAAAAGAGGCTATTGAGAAGCATCTTAGTGACTGTTCTTATTGTTTAGACCTTGTTGTTGTTGCTCAAGACGCACTAACTACACTAAAAAAAACTTTTGATTACAAGTCACTTCTATTGAAGCAAAAATGGCTTATCTTGTGTTTAATAACTTTTGTTCTTTCCTTTCTATTCCCACGTTATTTTCTGCAGTTTTTAGTAGCTACACTTATCTTAGGTATAAAATGGGCAGTGGGGCCAGAAGGGGCAAAGAACTTAGTGATGATATTTCGCTCTATGCATGCCCACGAAGAAGCGCAAAGTAAGGATAGCGAATTTAAGGTACGAAGATAGCCACGATTTTTCGTAAGGCCTGCTGGCAGGCAGGTAAGGTGTAAAGCGTAAGGCGTAGGTATAATTAGTGATTAGCGTATAGCGGTTAGCGAATAGTCAAATAGCAACAGAGTAGTTTTTCACTCTATCTGCAGTCGTATTCCTCTCTAAAACAATACACTTGCCAAAATCCTCCTTAATCTAAAAAAATAAAAATTGTATCTATTTAAAGGAATTTAAGACTAATCATTAATACTTGGACAATCACCTGGATTTAGAAGAGGACAATATTGGGAAATAGCATTATCTGGAGGAAATCCTATGTGGCAATGTTTACCTCCTGGATACGCATACGTAAATCCGGCAAAGCCAAATAAACTTTCACAATCCTCAGTCTCAGATGTAATTCCAATAACTGCGATTTGGCCGCAAGTGCCTCCAGGCACTCTTTTCAATGTACGATATTCATACACATACCAATTTAAGTAAGGGTAACTTGGATCGGTGGCATCGTTTAATGGGTCTCTTGGAGAATCACTAAGATATCCTCCAGCTATCAAGGGTTGTAAGAAGCTTGGATTATGTGAAAATTGGTACCCGGAACAAGGGTAACTTCCATAGGTAAACTTATATTGCTGTAAGGCAGTCAATATAGCTTTAAGATCAGTGGCACGGCGCACATCCCGTGTTCTGGCTCGGCTGTGCTGAAATAAAGGGATAATAGCTCCACTTAGAATAGCTAATATAGCAATAACAATTAATAGTTCCAGTAAAGTAAAACCATATTTAGATATATTAGGTTTAAATCTCATCTTTTGAGCAACTTTATTTTCTTGTAATTATTTAAAATGATAATTTAGTTTACATTCTCCCCCCCCTAGTAGTCAAGAGATATTATTTCCTTAAAATCCTCAATTAAGCTGTTCAAAAAAAAGTTAAAATTTTTTGAACGAAAATCACTTTCTTTTACGTCTATTAATATAGAGGCATATAAGCGCTAAAGAGTCTCTGGATATTAATGGATAAAAGAAGGGGGTGAACGATATGGTAGAACTGCTTGATATAAAAGTAGATAGGTTGTTTCGCTTTGAAGGCGATGGCAAGCTCAAGGCATTTGCAGACCTTTCGATAAATGGCGCCTTTGTCATTAAAGGCCTGCGTGTTGTTGAAGGCAAGAAGGGCCTGTTTGTAAGTATGCCGCGTCAGCAGGGCAAGGATGGAGAGTGGTATAATGCTGTCTATCCAACTACGAAGCAGATGCAGCAGCACGTTAATGATGTTGTGCTTGAGGCGTATAAGGAGTAGCTCTAGAAGGGGGCCTTTGCCAGCGTTTAGCGGGCAAAGGCCCTCGAACTCAACCAATAAAAGAAGTAATTTTCTAGGAGGATCAATATAATGACCTCAATTTTAATAGAAAAAATAAAAACCAAGATATTTTTAATTAGAGGCAAAAAGGTAATGCTTGATAGAGATTTGGCAGAACTCTACAATGTAGAAACAAGAACGCTAAATCAGGCAGTTAAAAGAAACATAGGGCGCTTTCCAGAAGATTTTATGTTTCAGTTAACAAGAGATGAGATGAAAAATTGGACATCACAAATTGTGATGTCCAAAAAAGAGAAAATGGCGATAAGAAGAAGGCCATATGCTTTTACTGAGCCAGGGGTTGCAATGCTTTCCTCTGTGCTTAATAGCAACAGAGCAATTCAAGTAAATATCCAGATCATTAGGGCATTTATCAAATTAAGAGAGATGCTTTTAACTCATGTTGAGCTAAAGAGAAAAATTGAGGCTATGGAAAGAAAGTATGACCAGCAATTCAAGATTGTCTTTGATGCAATAAAGAAGCTGATTGAGCCACCAAGAGAGCATAAAAGACATATAATTGGCTTCAGGCCTGTAAAAGATAATAGCTAAGAACTTGAGGTCACAATTTGTGACCTCAAGTTAGGGAGTAATAACCATAGATTGACACAAAGTTTTTCCTATGATACTATATTAAGATTATGAATAATATTTATATTATAGGGTTTATGGGAACTGGCAAAACTGCAGTTTCTAAAGCATTATCAAGAAAAACAGGCAAGAAGCGCTTAGACTTGGATAATTTGATTGAAACAAGAGAAAATCGTAAAATTGCCCAGATCTTTACTGAAAGCGGTGAAGCTCACTTTAGAAAACTTGAAAAAGAGGCCTTAACCCAGGTTAGCCAAGAGCAAGGCATTATTGTTGACTGCGGAGGGGGCATAGTTTTAGATAAGGATAATATTGAGCTTATGAAAAAAAGCGGTATTATGATTTGCCTTACAGCAAGCCCAGAAGTCATTCTAGAGCGCACAAAAAGACATTCCCATAGGCCTTTATTAAACGTCCCAGACCCAAAGGCTAAGATAATTGAGTTACTAGAGGCACGCAAGCAATTCTATGATCAGGCAAATTATGTGGTTGATACTTCAGACTTTAAGGTAGAGGAAGTGGTAATCAAGATTTTAGAAAATATAAAAAATAATTAATGAAAAATTAGGAGGGTTTATAATAATGTTTAATACAAACAATTCAACAAAAACAATCATTTTTGTTTTGGCAGTTTCATTATCTATGATTATTAATGGCTATGCAAAAGAGCCCTACGAGGAGGCTTACGAAAAGGGAACTGAATATTGGAAGAAATCAAAGACAGAAGAAGCTATTGCTGAATTTACTAAGGTAATTGAAATCAACCCTAGTTATGCTAACGCATACTATTTCAGAGCGGATATGTATATTAAGGAAAAAAACTTTGATCAGGCCATGTTTGATTTTTCTAAGGCCATAGAGTTAAATCCTAATTTTGCTCTTGCCTACGTTGGTCGAGCACAGGTATATTACGGGAAAGGAGATTTTGATCAAGCCATATCTGATTGTAACAAGGCAATAGAATTAGATCCTAATATTTCCTCTCCATATTCTCACCGGGGAGCCGCATATGCTAAAAAAGGAGACCTTGAGCAAGCTATTTCTGATTTTACTAAAGGTATAGAAGTAAGCCCTCATTATGAACTCTATTATAATCTTGGAAATACCTATAATGAGAAAGGAGATTTTGACCAGGCTATCTTTGCTCTTAACAAGGCAATAGAATTAAATCCTAATCTTGCCGAAGCCTACCACCAGCTTGGACTCTCATATGTTGGAAAAGGAGACTTTGATCAAGCCATCTCTTATTTTAGCAAGGCAATAGAATTAAATCCTCATTACGCAATTTTTTACCACAACCGAGGGGCAGCTTATAGTAAAAAAGGAGACCTTGATAAAGAAATCGCTGATTATACAAAGTCTATTGAACTCGATCCTAATTATTCAAAAACTTATAAAAACCGAGCAATTGCGTATTTCTTTAAAAATGATTTTGACATGGCGTGGAGTGATGTACATAAAGCCGAAGAACTAGGATATAAAGTTAATCCTGAATTTCTTGAAAAGCTCAAGGAAGCTTCAAGAAGAGAAAAATAAGATAGTCGTATTATAGTGCAAATACTCGTGACTCGAGACACGTGACACACGACTAAACGTGTGACATTGTGACTTTGTGACGTGGTGACTACATAGTGAGATAAAAACATGACCGATAAAGAAGCCCTAATCGTACTAAACATGATCGAAGGTATCGGGAGCGTCAGATTAAAGGCGCTTATGGAGCATTTCACTTTGCCGCAAGATATTTTAAAGGCCAGTTTAAATGAATTAGCTCAAATTGAAGGCATAGGCAGTGTATTGGCACAGAATATAGTCAATCAGAGGCAAAGGATTGATTTAGGCAAAGAACTTTCTTTGATTGATAAAGAAAAAGTTAAAATTATTACTATAATTGATTCTGATTATCCATCTATTTTAAAAGAAACAGCCGGAGCACCTATAGTTTTATATGTTAAAGGAGAAATTACTGAAAAAGATATAGCGAGTATCGCCATCGTTGGCTCCCGCAGGGCATCATTTTATGGTTTAGAGCAAGCAGAGAGGTTTGCTTATCAATTAGCGAGTTTAGGCATAACAATTGTATCAGGTATGGCACGCGGAATTGATACATCAGCGCACACAGGGGCATTAAAGGCAAAAGGAAGAACCATTGCTGTGTTAGGCAGCGGCCTTTGTAATATTTATCCTCCAGAGAACAAAAAATTATTCGCTCAAATCTGTGAAAGCGGAGCTGTTATTTCTGAATTCCCTATTCAGACTAAGCCCTTGGGCTGCAATTTTCCTAGGCGAAATAGAGTTATAAGTGGCATGTCTTTAGCCTTATTAGTAATAGAGGCAGCAAAAAATAGCGGAGCATTGATTACAGCTGATTTTGCGCTTGAGCAGGGTAAGGATGTATTTGCAATTCCGGGTAAAATTGACTCAAAGACATCTTTTGGCACAAATGAATTAATAAAACAGGGCGCAAAGCCAATTACTTGTATTGAGGATATCTTAGAGGAGCTAAAGGAAAAGCTAGAAATAGAAAAAGAGGCAAG
>JBFZAD010000057.1:0-15080 GCA_041309125.1 Candidatus Omnitrophota bacterium | reverse complement strand
GAATTTGAGAGCGAAGGTTTTATTTACACCCATAAAGGACAAAACATTGGTTGGAATACTATGATTCCGCATTATATGCCAAAAGGAGATATCGATCAAGTAATTAAGGTTCATGTTAGGCGGCTCGACAACTATATTGATGAAAAAAGAATTACCAAAGTTTCTTTAATAAAAATCGATGTAGAAGGCTTTGAATTTCAGGTTTTAAAAGGCTTAAGAAATTTTTTAAAAAATTCAACGCCGATAATTTGCGAAATTGCTATTATGGCTCGTAACTTATTAAATTATACCCATACTCAATTATCAGAATATATGTCAGAACATGGCTACAAGGCCTTTAGTTTAATCAGCATGAGAGAACTGGACATATCAACTCTTGGATGCGTAATGAATGTCCTATTCCTTAAGAAAAGCATATGATTTCATTTCCAAAAGTGCGTGGTTGTTTTTTTGCGTCGTGTTCTTCGACCAGCGGTTTAAGGCTACAAGGAGGGCAATAATCATTAAAATGACTAGAAAAGCATCTATATTTCTACGGACTTTCGGCTGTCAAATGAACGTTAGGGATTCGGAAGTTATTTCTGGTCTACTAACCGCTAATCGCTATTCGCTAACCGTTAACGAAGATGAAGCAGATATCATTCTCTATAACACCTGTTCTGTGCGTCAGCATGCAGAGGATAGGGTGTGGTCGGAGTTGGGCACATATAAGTTAGGAGTTGGGAGTCCGGAGTTTGGAGTAAAAAAACTCCAAACTCCAAACTCCAAACTCCAAACTAAGCATCCTATAATCGGCGTGATAGGATGCATGGCCCAGAATTACAAGGATGAAATCTTCAGGCGCGCGCCTGTTGTGGATTTGGTCTGCGGCACGAAGGACATTCATAAGCTGCCAGATATGATAAAAGAGGCTACAAGCTTCAGGCTTCAAGCTACAGGCAAGCAAATTGAGGTTGATTCGAAGTTTAGATGTGAGGATATTTATAGAACTAACTATCACGAAGATAGGGATCATGTTTACGTTGTGATAAGTGAAGGGTGCAATAATTTCTGCTCCTATTGCATCGTGCCATATGTTCGCGGTAGACTGCGCAATAGAAAAGTCAAAGATATAATCACTGAGATAAAGCGCCACGTTGATACAGGGATTAGTAAAGTAACGCTGCTGGGGCAGAATGTGAATTCATATTCAAGCTTCAAGCTTCAAGCTTCAGGCTCCAGGCTAAAGAGAATTAATTTTGTAGATCTTTTATACATGGTTAGCGAAATAGAAGGTGTCAAAGAATTAAGTTTTATCACCAGCCATCCGAAGGACATAGACACGGATTTATTTTATCTTATACAGGAGAGGCCGAATATAAAGAAATACCTGCATCTGCCGATTCAAAGTGGGTCAGATAGGATATTGAAGCTGATGAATAGAAGGTATACAAGAAGGCATTATTTGGGTATAATTGAGCAGTATAGAAAAATTGTTAAGAATGGAATTCTATCAACTGATATAATCCTTGGCTTTCCTTCTGAGAGACTAAAAGATTTTAAAGACACCTATAATTTAGTCGAAGAGCTAAGATTTGATTCTGCATATATTTTTAAATATTCGCCAAGGCCGCATACAAAGGCGCTAAAGCTTAAGGATGATGTTTCTCTGGATGAGAAGAAACGCCGTCATCAGGAAATATTAAACCTACAGAAGAAGATATCGAATGAGAAGAAGAGTTAGCGAGAAAAAAATAATTATTATCTTATTAATCTTGGCTTCAGGCTTCAAGCTTCAGGCTTCAGGCTGTTTTGCAAAAGATATCACCTTAAATGATGTGAAAATTGCCTATAAGAAAGATGATTACCAAGAGGCGATAAAATTAGGAGAAGCCTTTTTAACAATAGAGCCGGATATAAAGCCAAATGAAGAAGTATATTATTATTTAGGATTATCATATTTAAGAATAGGTAAATTCCAAAAGGCCGAAGATATTTTTAATTTAATCATAAGTGAGTATCCGGATAGCGGTTTTTTAGATAGGGCAATACTCGGGTTAGGAGATACCTATTATTTAAGAGAATACTATGAAAAGGCCCTTTTAATCTATAGCATGTTTCCATCGAAGGTTGAGAAATCCATTCGTTACCCTTTATATTATTTAAAGATATTGAAATGCAACTTAAAATTAGGGAAAAAAGATACTGTAGAGGATAATCTAAAGATCATAAAAGAAAAATACCCATTTTCTGAAGCAGCAAAAGAGGCCGGTGTATTATCGAAGATGGATTTCTATTTTGCAATTCAAGTCGGGGCATTTACGCAGGAAAATAATGCCCTGGGTTTAAAAGAGAAATTAAAAAATGAAGGATTCGATGCCTATGTATTTAATGAAGAGATAGAAGGAGTAATATTCTATAAAGTCAGAGTAGGCAGGTTTAATAATTCGCAAGAGGCAAAAGGTGTTGCTGATGTTTTAAGAAAAAAGGGATATAGTGTCAAAATAATTCCATAGGATTAAATATGAAAGTAGCAGGTATATGCGTAGGTGCGGCAAATATTAGCGTGGTAGAGGCAGAGTATGTTGATGATAGATTATCTATAGTCTTTACTAAGCGAATTTGCCACGAGGGAAATATAGTTAATTCACTTCATAATGTCTGGAATGAGCTCGTTGATTCAGATTATGATTCAATAGCTATAACTGGAAGAAAGATCAATAATCTGATCAATGCTGCCTGGATTTCAGAGCCAGAGGCAGTTGAGCTTGCATTTAAGTATGTAAACCCAGATAAGCAGGATTTTGACGCCATACTTAGTATGGGGGCCGAATTATTCAGTGCCTATATTTTAGACAAAGCAGGCAATATCCTGACTGTGCGCACACCCGGCAAATGTGCTTCAGGCACAGGAGAATTTTTCTTACAGCAAATCAGGAGGATGAACCTGACCTTAAATGATGCGCTAAGTCTTGTTTCTTCTGATAAGATTTATCGTGTCTCTGGAAGGTGTTCTGTATTTTGTAAGAGCGACTGCACACATGGCCTTAATAAGGGGGAGCCTATAGGAAGCATCTTATCTGGACTTTGTGAGATGATGGCTAAAAAAGCGCTTGAACTATTGGTGAATGTTAGCATAAATAAGGTAATGCTTATAGGTGGTGTTGCGCTTAATAAAAGGGTAGTTAATTTTTTGAAAGAGCATATACCTTGCGTAGTAGTTCCTCAAGAGGCAGGAAATTTTGAGGCAATAGGTGCTAGTATTTTTGCATACAATAATAAGGTAAAAATAAATAAAGAAGATTTATTCAAACAAAAAAAATTCTTTATCCAAAACAACTCATTAAAAGAATTAAATACTGTATCTAGCCTGGTTGAATTTGTTAATATTGGTTTAAGAGCACAGGCAAATGCTTCTGACAAATGTATATTAGGCCTAGATGTCGGCTCAACCACTACAAAGGCGGTTATATTAAGAACGAGCGATAATAAAATATTGGCTTCTGTTTATCTTAGAACAAACGGGAATCCTGTTGAGGCAAGCAGGAACTGCTTAAAGAGTTTATTAGATGACATTAAAGTCAACATTGAAATAATCGGTTTAGGAACAACTGGATCTGGTAGGCAGATTGCCGGGCTCTATTGTCTTACTACGGGCGTTATCAATGAAATCATAGCACATGCAAAGGCAGCTTCTTACTTTGATAATGGCGTTGATACTCTTTTTGAGATAGGCGGGCAGGATGCAAAATATACGTATTTTACAAATGGAGTGCCAAGCGATTATGCTATGAATGAGGCCTGCTCTGCTGGAACTGGTTCTTTCTTAGAAGAATCCTGTAAAGAGACCCTTGGAGTGGAATTAGAGGATATTGCAGAGAATGCCTTTAAAGGCAAGAATCCCCCTAATTTTAATGACCAGTGTGCTGCATTTATAAGTAGTGATATAAAGACTGCTTGTTACGAAGGATTGAAGAAGGAAGATGTAGTAGCCGGACTTGTATATTCTATATGTTTTAATTACCTAAATAGAGTCAAAGGCAATAGACCAGTAGGCAATAAGATTTTTATGCAGGGAGGAGTATGCTATAACAAGGCAGTGCCATTAGCTATGGCAGCTATTTTACAAAAAAAGATTATTGTGCCGCCAGAGCCTGGTTTAATGGGGGCATATGGGGTTGCCTTAGAGATAAAAGAGATGTTAAAGAGCGGCTTAATAAAAGAAAAACAATTTAACCTAAAAGAGCTTATAGATAGAACTGTTAAGCATCATGTTCCATTTAGATGTAATGGAGGACAAGAGAAATGCGACAGGGGTTGTTTTATTAATAGAGTTGAAGTTGCAGGTAGAATTCATCCATTTGGAGGCGCATGCAATAAATATTATAATATCCAGCAAGAAGAAGGACAAAAGGAAGTTAAGAAAAATCTTGTAGCAGAGAGGCAGAATATTTTATTCTCTGATTATATAAAACATAAGTCTCATAAGAAATTAAAGACCCTTGGTATTAACAGGTCTTTTCTTACACATACTTTATTCCCTTTATATTATCATTTCTTTACTAATATTGGCTTTGAGGTCGTACTCTCTGATTCTGTTATAGATGAGGGTGTGAAGAAAAAAGGCGCATCATTTTGTTATCCTGCTGAAATTGCCCATGGATTATTCCAGGATTTATTAAATAAAAAGACTGACTATATCTTTCTGCCGCAGATCTTAGAATTAAATAGTAAGAGTTCCAAACGACAAAGAAAAGAAGAACAGTCTACCTGCGTAATATTGCAGGCAGAGCCATATTATTTAAAGAGTGGCTTTAATGGTATTGATAAGAATAAAATTATTTCTCCGGTGATTAATTTTGCACGCGGATTTTTATCTGCAAAAAGAAATTTCATAGATATTGCTAAATCTCTGGGCGTTAAGAAAAAACGCGCTGCAAAGGCTTTTCTTTTTGCCGTTAAAAATCAGCTGGATTTTCAAAGGCAAATAAAATATCTAGGCAGAAAATCCTTAGATGGACTAAAACATAACGCTAAGAATATAGCCGTGGTGATATTAGGCAGGCCATATAATTCTTTTGCCAAAGAAAGCAATATGGCCATACCAGATAAATTTGCATCTCATCACGTAAATGCTCTCTGTTTTGATTCGCTTGATTTTGAAAAAGAATCTGACGATAAATATATGAACTGGGCAAGCGGACAGATGATTTTAAAGGCAGCCCGTTTCATCAAAAAGCATGATCAATTATTCGCTTGTTTTATTACTAATTTTAGCTGTGGCCCTGATTCTTTTATTGTAGGACAAGTCAGAGATATTATGGGAAAGAAGCCGATGTTGATCTTGGAGATAGACAGCCATACAGCAGATGCAGGTATTAATACAAGAATTGAGGCATTTTTAGATATTGTAAATAGTTATCGACGCCTAGGTAAGGAAATAGAGCATACGAAAACCTTTATTCCTGCAAGGTGCATAAGTTACAAAAAAAGACTGTGGGTTATATCTTCTAAAAGAGAAAGATTAAGACTTAAGGATAAAAGAGTTAAGATTCTAATCCCTCCTATGGGAGAGTTGGGGCCACAGGCCCTATCTTCTGTGTTTAAAAGAATCGGAGTGAATTCCGTTGCTCTTATGCCATCAGAGCAGATTTCTTTGCAATATGGCCGTGGCAATACCTCTTGCAAGGAATGTCTTCCTTTGATACTGAGTGCAGGTGGACTTATCCGTTATCTGAAGGAAAATCCAGCAAACGGCGATTGTCTTGTTTATTTTATGCCTGCAACGGGTGGAAACTGCAGGTTTGGTCAGTACCAGGTGTTCTTAAAAAACTTTATAAGAAAAAATCAAATAAAAAATCTAGCTGTATTGGCTATTGATACGCAGAATAGCTATGTTGGCTTAGGGGTGAATTTTCAAAAGCTTGCATTAAAGGCAATAGTAGTCTCTGATATAATGCATGATATAAAAAATGCACTATTAGTTTTATCAAAAGATAAAGAACATGCAATAGGTGTGTTTAATCGGGAATGGAATAAGATCTTACATTGCTTGGAAAACGAGCCAGCTGCTTTAGAAAAAAGACTCACCTTTACTGCAAGCACATTAAGTCGCCTTCCGTTAAAAGATAATTTGAGCAATGTAAAGCAGGTTGCCATCATGGGTGAGATTTACGCGCGAAGGGATGATTTTTGCACGAGTGTAATCATAGAGCGGCTTTCGCAAAAAGGGTTTATTGTAAAGACCGCACCTATATTAGAATGGATTTACTATGTTGATTATTTGGTAAATAACCGTCTTATTGAAGCAAAGTTAGGGTTTCGGGGCAAGTTTGAGTTTGGAGTAAAGAAATACCTACAAAGAAGCTATGAAAGAAGGATAAAGAATATATTTAGTAAATCCGGTTTATACAAAGATGAGATGATTGATATTGAGGATATTATGCGTCACGGAAGGAATTTAGTCAGCGAACATTTAACAGGAGAGTCTATTGTTGTAGTTGGTTCTGCGCTAAAAGAGATTAAGCATTCGGTGTGCGGAGTTATCAGTATAGGTCCGTTTGCCTGTCTGCCTACAAGGATTATTGAGTCAATATTAAGTAATAGTATGAATGAGCTGCCATTTTTATCCATTGAGACTGATGGCAATCCCCTGCCGCCTGTAATCGAGGCAAAATTAGAGGCATTTTGCCTCCAGGCAGACAGTTTACACAGAGAAATGGTTAAGGTTAAAAATCCCCACCAATAAATGAAACAAAAACTTCTTTTTTTAGTTGGCCCTACTGCAAGCGGCAAGACAAATCTTAGCATAAAATTAGCAAAAAAGATTAAAGGCGAGATAATCTCATGCGACTCTATGCAAGTTTATAAAGAGCCGCGTATTATTACAAATAAGCCTACAAAAGAACAACTTAAAAAAGCGAGGCATCATCTTATAAGCATTGTGTCTCTTGAGAAAGAATTTGACGTTTTAGATTTTATTAAATTAGCAAAAAGATCGATAAAAGAAATTCTAAAAAGAAAGAAAATCCCAATTTTAATTGTAGGCACTGGATTTTACATGGCTAGCTTGCTGGATGGATTAATACAGGGGGTTGCAAGCGATAAGAAGATAAGAGATAGACTATATAAAGAAGCACAGCTTAATGGCAACGATTTTCTTCATAAACGCTTACAGAAAATAGACCCGGATGCTGCAAAAAGAATTCACCCCAATGATATAAAAAGAGTCATAAGGGCGCTTGAGGTTTACGAAATTACAAAAGCACCTATTTCAAAACTAGAGAAAAAAGGCGGCATTTATAATGATTATGATATGGAAATAATCGGGATTGATTTATCAAGAGATGAACTTTATAATAGGATAAACAAACGCAGCGAAGGGATGTTTAAAAAAGGCCTTGTAAGGGAAGTAAAAAGTTTAATTAAAAGCAAATTGAGCGCTCAAGGATTGGGAATCTTAGGGATAAAAGAGATTAAGGGGTTTTTAGATAGCCAATATGATTTAGATGAAGCAAAAAGATTGCTCGCCCGCAATACCCGCCATTATGCAAAAAGACAGCTGACCTGGTTTAGACATGAAAAAAGGATTAAATGGATGGAGGAAGGAGAAATATTAAAATATGCCACTAATAGATTTAACAACTAAAGAAAAGGCCTTAATAGTTGCGGTAAAGTTAGACACTGAAAGAGATTCTTGGAAGGTAGAAGATTTATTATTAGAGCTTCGCGAGCTGGTTTCTTCTAGTGGTGTTGATATTATAGATGAGGTGACTGTTAGAATAGACAAGCCCACTGCAAACCTATATATAGGTAAGGGAAAGGTCTATGAGATAATGGATAAGCTCACGCAGAATAATGCGAATGTAGTTATCTTTAGTGAGGATTTATCAGGCACGCAACAGAGGAATCTAGAAGAAATCTTAGAGAGAAAGACAATAGACAGAACACAATTAATTTTAGAGATATTTTCACAACATGCAAAGACAAATGAAGGTAAATTTCAGGTGGAGCTTGCCCAGCTACAATATATTCTGCCTCGGCTTACAGGCAAGGGTATAATGTTGTCCAGGCTTGGAGGTGGTATTGGAACACGAGGGCCCGGAGAACAAAAGTTAGAGATTGATAGGCGAAGAATCGAGAAGAGGATTTCCCTTTTAAGAAACGAGCTAAGAAATCTATCAGTCCATAGAGAGACAATGCGAAAAAAAAGAGTAGAAAAGGGAATTCCGCTTGTCTCATTAGTTGGATACACCAATGCTGGTAAGTCCACCTTACTTAATTCTTTGACACAGGCAGGCCAAATTGTAAGAGATAGTCTTTTTACAACCCTTGACCCATTATCGCGAATACTTAAACTCCCGAATAGCCAACAGATAGTTCTTTCTGATACAGTTGGCTTTCTTCATAAACTGCCGCACCACTTGATAGAGGCATTCAAGGCAACATTAGAAGAGGTTGTAAAAAGCGATTTACTAATACATGTATTAGACACAAGCCATCACATGATGTCTGCCCATAAGGATTCTGTATATGAGGTATTAAAACAGCTAGGTGTAGAAGAAAAGCCAATGATTACAGCATTAAATAAAATTGATAAATTAGAGGATAAGACCTGGGCATCTGCGCTAAAGCAGGATTTTAAAAATAGCGTTCTTATATCAGCAAAGAATAAAGAGAATTTAGAAGGGCTTTTTGAGATAATTACAAGCTTGCTCTCTGATCTATTCAAGCCAGTCACTATAAAACTTCCCATAAACAGAATGGATTTAGTAAATAAGATTTATAAAGATGGGAGAGTAGAGGAGATTAAATACACTGATAGCTCAATCGTAGTCAAGGCATACCTGCCAGAAAAGACTGTGAAAGAGATTCACAAAGAAATTTGACAAAATTTTCCTTGCAATAATCTAATCCTTTGATATAATCAACATAAGAAATGAACACGAATAGAAACAGAATCCTAAAACCCTGTTTATATTTTTTAATATTAGTATCTTTTCTTATAATACCTACCTATATCTTATCTCAAAACGAGATAACCATCACAACATACTATCCGATTCCATTTGGAACATATAATCAAGTGCGCACAAATAATCTGGCAATAGGGCAAGAAATATTGCCCAATCCAACGCCTGGTAACCAATATGTGATTAATTTTCAAGGTTGGCAGGATCCTACCCAAGTTCTTAATCCTTCACCTCCCAATCCCATTATCCACCCGGCTTTTACAGATGCAGGTTCAATTTATTATAATAGTTATGATCATGAATTTTATTATTATAATAGTACGAGCTGGCAAGGTTTTGGTTCCAACGAATGTTATGTTGCTTATGGTAGGCCTCAAGGGCGATGTAGCACAGCTTTAGGCTTTTTAGATAAAGGCGATGTGGGATCTTTTGGTTTTTGTTATCACCCAGGTTTTTATATTGGAGTTGGTACTTATTTTGGCGTTGCTGAAGAGGCTCCTTGCGATGGCACTGTATTTTGCACCTCTTTTGGGGACTTTACTCAAAGCAGCGTAACGCCTACTTTTTATAGTTCTTACTTTGTTTATGCTGATGCAAATCATCCTTCTCCTTCTATGACTAATGATTTTTGTAATAATGGCGCTATCTTTCAAATATATCAGCATGTTGGATACGCGCGTTTATGCTGCAGATAATTTTTAAATAAAAATGATATCCTTTTTAAATTTAAGATTTAATTCATTTTTGCTTATCGGCTACTTTCTTTTTTATTTTTTTCTTGGGTATATTTTTGCCCAAGGAAATGAACAGATAACAATTACTACATACTATCCTTCTCCTTATGGTAGCTACCAGGAGTTGAGAGCAAATGTATTAGCAATAGGGGTAGGTGAAACTTTGCCTGACCCAACTATTGCAGCTCAAAGAGATCTTAGGTTGGTTAATTTTCAGGGCATTGCAGGGCCGCCGCCAATGGCAGCCTTTCCAGGAGCAACACCAGTTCAAATGGATGGTACGATTTATTATGATAGCACTCTTAATGATTTCTTTTATTATAGCGATAGTGCTTTAGCTACAATTGGCTGGCCATGGATGTACTTGGATCAGCCTTGTTATACTGCTTATCAGAGCGCAGCATGCATCGCGCCCTATCAAAGAATACAGATTGTTTTAAATCAATCTGTCCTTTGCAGAATGGCTCAAAACGTTTCAGAAGCAGGTATGTTTGGTGTATACCCAGTAGGGGGTGGTTTTCTTGTTAGTGTGTGGGGAATTCCTGATGATACTTATTATATGATGCCCAGTGCTGCAATGTGCAACTCAAGCGGGGGAAATGTGGCTTTTGCTCCTGGCTTTACTCAAGAGACATTATGTTGCAAATAGCTTTTTGTAATAAGATAATATTATAGCTATGTCTAGAAAAAGAAATATTTCTTTGTTAATTATTATAAAAGTATTTTCTTTGAATTTTATTTTTTTAAATTTTTTATATGGTGATTCTAATAATTTAACTATTGAAACATATTACCCTGCTAGTGTGAATTGTGAGAATAGTTTTTCTAATTCTTCAAAAGACTTAAAAAATGGGACCAACCAGGGTTTATCTAATAGTGATAATAAAAATGCGAAGAAGATCCTTAGCGCTGGCAAAGAAATTAAAACTACAATGACAGATGTTTGCTATGTTGCTTATGCCGTTGGTCCAATTTTTCCTGGTCCGTGTTTGCCAGGATTTCTTCCGTCACCCACACTTCCCTTAGTTTCGGATATTGGTTTTTGTGCGCATCAAAGTATTACTCCCCTTGGACTAGGTTCTTGGTACCAGGTAGGAGTTAAGTGTTGGGGCATGTCGGGAACATATAGCAAATTTGAAACTTATACAGATTTTTATTTTATGCCTTTGAATCCTCCTAATCCTCCAGGCGGAAATAATTGTAATCCAGGAGATACATATACTCAAATTCCAGGCGCAAGAGCAATTTTATGTTGCAAATGATTTATTATAAAAATGAAAAAAAATAAAGCATCTTTTCTAATTGTCTGTCTATTGACTTTACTCTCAAAAGTTTCTTTATTAGCTCAATCAGATAGCATTACCGTAGCAACTTATTATCCTGCGCCATTTGCCAGTTATCAAGAGTTGAGAACGGATAGCCTTGGAATTGGTGCAAGTTGGGTAGGTTTTAATCCACCAGAAGCGTTACCAAATATCACAGGAGTGCCTGTGATTAATTTTAGAGGCATGAATAATAATCCAGCTAATTTTGCAGCTGCTAATATGATGGATGGATCTATTTATTATAATTCTACCAATGATACATTTTGGCGTTATAAGAATTATCCTACTGATCCACCCCGTTCAGGCTGGTATTCAATGGAGGAAGCCTGCTATATTAAATATTCTGGAAATTGTCAACCTCCATTTACAAGGCTAGGTAATAACGGACAGCAAATTGCTAGATATAGTACCTGTCGTCAAACTACTAGTAGCCTTATAGTTGGAATTTATATAAGGCAAGGTGGTACATGTGCTGCGCCTGGCGGTGTTAGCTGGACGTTAAGAGGTAATATAACAAGATCTTTTGTTCCGCCATCAACAGGAACTGCTGGAGCAAACTCAAATTGTTTTGGGAGATTTATTCTTCCTACTAGTATTGCAAGTGCCACTAATTCAGGCATGGCAAGGATTTGTTGTAAATAAAAAGGAGATTCGTTATGCCAACCAAAAGAAAATTATTCAGAATTGCATTTATAAGTATTTTTTTTATAGCTATTTTCTTATGCAGCCTATTATTCATAGAGAAGCCTGTTTTTTCTCAAAATCAAGAAGAACTACAGCAAAGATTAAGAAAGATTCAAGAAGAAAACATTCAAGTTATAAAGGAACTGTATCCTGATTCCTATGATCAGGCAGTAAAGTGGCAAGAGGATATTTACAAAACCAATAATATTGTGAAAGATTATGGTGAAGGGAAAATATCTTATCAAGAAGCAAGAGATAGGCTTTATCCTTTTATAGAGCAAGAAATAAATGTTTTGCTGAAGGAAGCAGATATTCAAATAGAAAGTATTAGCGCCCAATTAGAATATTTAAAAAAGATAAAAAATAACCCTGAAGCAGCAATTGAAGAGAGATTAAAGATGTATTTGAGTCTAAATTCGCAAAATGTGTGCCCCTCAGGTAATTGCCAGTCAGAGCAGCAAATCCAACAGCCAAATATTTTCAATCCTCAACAAGAGGAAACACAAGACATAGGCTCTCAGCCAGAAACAGAAACATCACCCGAACCCCAAGAATAACCTCCAACTTTGCACCTTTAACATTGTCAAAAGTGTAAAGTTATAGAAAGTTTTATTAGGAAACCTAAGAAAAATTATTAAAAAAGCTTGACAAATTAATTAGCTTATGTTATATTTATAATTGAAAGAAGAGAGAAGAATTATGGATATAAGGGATTTTAAGGATTTTAAGATTGAGATTAACCCTGAAGAACCACTCTATATAATGAGTGCAGTGTGTCGTTTGGTTAAGATGCATGAGTGGACTATCAGGGAATTGGATAAAAAGGGGTTAGTTAAGCCTAAACGAAAAGAAAAAGGAAAGAGGCTTTACAGTTTAAAGGAAATAAAAAAATTAGAATATATTCATTATCTTATGGAGGATTGCGGTGTGAATATTAACGGGATTAGGATAATTTTAGAGAAGGAGATTAGAGAATAAAATTTTTTATGATTAAACTAGCACTCTCTAGATAAGAGCGCTAAAAAAGGAGCCAAACAGTGACTGATATAGAGCCCCAAGAGAAGAATGAGCCACTAGAGCGTTATGGAAGAGATTTGACTGATCTTGCAACAAAGGGAAAGCTTGATCCTGTTATAGGAAGAGATGATGAGGTAAGAAGGATAATGCAGGTGTTATCCAGAAGGACCAAGAATAATCCGGTTTTAATCGGAGATCCTGGCGTTGGAAAGACGGCAATTGTTGAGGGCTTAGCCGGAAGAATTGCATCAGGTGATGTGCCAGAAGGATTAAAGAAAAGGCGAATCATTGCGCTTGATCTGGGTGCTATTGTTGCCGGAACAAAATACAGGGGCGAGTTTGAAGATAGGATTAAGGCTGTTTTAAAAGAGATTCAGGCAAAGCAGGGTGAGATAATACTCTTTATAGATGAATTGCACACAATTGTTGGCGCAGGAGGAGCAGAAGGCGCTGTGGATGCATCAAATCTACTTAAGCCAGCCTTGGCAAGAGGAGAACTACGCTGCATCGGAGCAACTACACTGGATGAATATCGCAAACACATAGAAAAAGATGCTGCTTTAGAGCGCAGATTCCAACCAATTTATGTGGGACAACCTTCAGTTGAAGATACAATTACAATCCTTCGAGGCCTTAAAGAGCGATATGAGGTTCATCATGGAGTGCGCATAAAAGACTCTGCATTAATTGCCGCAGCTACTTTATCAAATAGGTATATAACTGAAAGGTTTCTGCCTGATAAGGCAATTGATTTAGTGGATGAGGCAGCAAGCAAATTGCGCATTGAAATTGATAGCATGCCTCAAGAATTGGATGAGGTACAGCGTAAGATCATGCAGATTGAGATTGAAAAACAGGCTTTAAAGAAAGAGAAAGATCAATCATCAAAAGACAGGCTTAAGAAAATAGACGATGAGTTAGAAGAATTAAAGAATAATAGTAAAAAATTGAGGGAGCGTTGGGATAAGGAAAAGGAATTAATAAAGAATATTCGATTTATTAAAGAGGACATAGAAAATGCAAAGATAGATGAGAAAAAATATGAACGGATTGGTGATTTAGATAAGGTAGCGCAGATACGATATGGTAAGTTAGTTGAGCTAAATAAAAACTTGGAAGCAGAAAATAAAAAGTTCAGCGAAATGCAAAAGCAGGGCAATTTGTTACTTAAAGAAGAGGTTGATGAAGAAGATATTGCAGAGGTTGTAAGCAAATGGACCGGAATTCCTATACTGAAGCTTTTAGAGGGTGAGAAAGATAAGCTTATAAATATGGAAGAGCGCATAAGAACCAGGTTAGTTGGCCAAGATGAGGCATTGAGCGCTGTAGCAAATTGTATTCGAAGGGCCAGGACAGGCTTAGCTGACCCAAATAGGCCACAGGGCTCTTTTATATTTATCGGCCCAACCGGTGTCGGAAAAACAGAGCTTGCAAAGAGTTTAGCCTGGTTTTTATTTGACGATGAGCAGGCTCTCATTCGTATAGATATGTCAGAATATATGGAGAAGCACTCTGTTTCTCGTTTAATCGGAGCTCCTCCTGGCTATGTTGGCTATGATGAAGGAGGTCAATTAACAGAATCAGTAAGAAGGAGGCCTTATTCAGTAATTCTATTTGATGAGATAGAAAAGGCGCATCCTGATGTATTTAATGCATTGCTACAGATACTTGATGACGGACGCTTAACCGATGGCCAGGGCAGGATTGTAAACTTTAAAAACTCCGTTATCATTATGACTTCAAATATTGGAACGGATATTGTGTCATTTGAAGATCCAAAAGAGAGTATTAAAAAAGAGATAAATCAAGAGCTTAAGAAGCATTTTAAGCCTGAATTTTTAAACAGGGTTGATGAGGTGGTTGTATTTAATAAATTAGGCAAAGATGATATCTCAAAGATTGTGGATATTCAGCTTAAGACATTAGCTAATAGGCTGCAAGATAAAAAGATCGAGCTAAATGTAACAGCTAAGGCAAAGGATTACTTAAGAGAGGCTGGCTTTGATACTGTCTATGGTGCAAGGCCGTTAAAAAGGGCGATACAGAAACTGATACAAGACCCTCTTTCAACTATGATTCTAAATGGCGAGATTAAAGATGGTAGGAGCATTAAGATTGATTTGCAGGGCGATAAGATTATTTTTAAATAATATTGTGCATGGCTTGACAATTTTAGAAAGTATGTTATAATTTAGTTTTAGCATTCTGTCAGATAGAGTGCTAAATAAATGAGGACTAAACTTATGGAGTCCTTTAGGGACGACATAAGTTTATGTCCGAATTTACCCGATAGCAACGAGAAAGTTTTAGAGGTGTTTTGCTATCGGGGTAACAAAAACAAGACTATGCCAAAATCAAAAAGTAGCAGT
>JBFZAD010000056.1:0-4597 GCA_041309125.1 Candidatus Omnitrophota bacterium | reverse complement strand
CTCATAAGTAATCTGTATTTTATGCCCAATTCTCCAACGCTTATGAATGCCGGTAGGGACTTGGGACAGCTATCCGCATGTTTTGTCCTAAGCATAGATGATTCAATGGAGTCGATATTTCAGACACTCAAAGATACAAGCCTTATACATAAATCTGGAGGTGGGACCGGTTTTAATTTTTCTCGTCTAAGACAAAAGAACTCTGTAGTACGTTCCACCGGTGGCATTGCCTCAGGCCCTGTGTCGTTTTTAAAGGTCTTTGATGCTGCAACTCAGGCGGTCAAACAGGGAGGCACCAGACGTGGCGCAAACATGGGGATCTTGCGCGTTGACCACCCGGATATAGTAGAATTTATTACCTGCAAAGAGAACGATAAGGATATTACCAATTTTAATATATCTGTTGCACTTACAGAAGATTTTATGAAAAAGCTGTCAAAGGGCGAAGATTATGACTTGATAGATCCTCATACAAAAAAGAGCGTTAAGAAATTAAATACAAAAGATGTATTTAATCTCATAGTGAAGCAGTCGCATAAAAACGGAGAGCCGGGAATAATATTTATAGATCGGATGAATGAATTTAATCCAACGCCTAGTTTAGGTAGTTATGAGTCAACCAATCCCTGTGGAGAACAGGTTCTTCTTCCGTTTGAATCCTGTAATCTGGGTTCTATAAACTTGGCAAAGATGCTAAAGCGTTCTGGCGCAGAATATGAAATAGATTGGGTAAGATTAAAGGATGTGGTTCATAAGAGCGTACATTTTCTAGACAATGTTATTGATGTAAATAAATTCCCGGTTAAAGAGATTGAACACAAAACTAGACTTACTCGTAAAATCGGACTTGGGGTTATGGGTTGGGCAACGATGCTTTGTTATCTTAGAATACCATATAATAGCGAAAGGGCTTTAGATCTGGCAGAAAAGATAATGTCATGCATATTGTCCGAGGCTAGAAAAGAGTCTTGTGCAATTGCGCGCCACAGGGGGGTATTTCCTGCATTTAAAAATTCCATATATGACAAGCCAAACGGGCTTCACTTACGAAATGCGACTCTCACAACTATCGCCCCTACCGGCACCATCAGCATAATAGCGGGACCTTGCTCTTCGGGTGTCGAGCCAAATTTTGCAGTAACATATTATCGCAATGTAATGGATAATGATAAATTAGTAGAAGTAGAGCCTGCCTTTGAAGAGATAGCGCAAGAAAGAGGCTTCTATTCAAGAGAACTTATGGAGAAAATTGCAGAGAAGGGTTCAATTCAGGAAATAAAGGAGATACCTAAAGACGTAAGGGATGTTTTTGTAACTGCGCATGATATCACCCCTGAGTGGCATGTAAAGATGCAGGCTGTGTTTCAGAAGTATACAGACAATGCGGTTTCAAAGACTGTAAATTTCCCACACGATGCTACTATTGAGGATGTGTATGGGGTTTATAAACTGGCGTATGAATCTGGCTGTAAAGGAGTTACAATTTACAGGGATGGCTCAAGAGAAGAGCAGGTTTTAAACATCTCTGGGGTTAAAGATAAAAAAGATTCTTTAGGTATGCCCGATAAGATTGCCCCAAGGCCAAGGCCAGAGGTTACTATAGGGACTACGACAAAGGTTTCAACCGGATGCGGGAATTTATATGTCACTATAAATTCTGAAGAAAATGGAAAGCCTTTTGAGATATTCACTCAAATGGGTAAGGCTGGAGGGTGTGCAGCGAGTCAGCTTGAGGCAATCGGAAGGCTTGTTTCGTTGGCATTTCGTTCTGACATTGATACTAAGTCTATAATTGATCAATTACGAAATATTCGCTGTCCTTCTCCTTCCTGGGAAAAGGGTCAGAGAATCTTTTCCTGTGCAGATGCAATATCAAGGGTAATTGAAAAGAGGTTAAATAATCATACGGTAACAAAAGAGGATGAGCTGGAGATTCAGCAGGATTTACTTACTTCAGGCAAAAAGAATTCTGTAGGCACTATAGTTGGAGTATGCCCTGATTGTGGCGGAGCGCTTCGTCACGAAGAGGGCTGCGTCAAGTGCCACGCCTGCGGTTTTAGCAAGTGCTAATTTTAAGGAGGAAGTGGTGAAAAAGATTTACTATGTTATTCTGGATGGTTTAGGGGATAGGCCGATAAAAGAGTTCAATAATAAGACTCCGCTTGAGGCAGCAATGACGCCATGCATGGATAGGTTGGCTCAGCTTGGAAAGACAGGCATTGTCTATACAGTCGGAAAGTCAATTGCCCCAGAATCAGATATTGCTGTAATTAGCCTTTTGGGTTATGATGCGCATAAATATTATACAGGGAGAGGACCGCTTGAGTCCTTTGCCGAAGGCCTTAAGGTGAAGGATGGCGATTTGGCTTTAAGAGTAAACTTTGCTACTTGCGCAGATGATGGACGGACAATTTTAGACAGACGTGTTGGCAGAAATCTTACCACAGAAGAGGCAACCGCATTATCAAAAGAATTAAATTCTAAAGTTAAACTATCTGAAGGTAGCTTTGAATTTAAAAATACTATAGGCCATAGAGGTGTTTTGGTTATCCGAGTCAAGGAAGGAAGGCTATCCGGTTGGATTACAAATACAGACCCAGCCTACGACAGGGAGGGGGTTTTTGGCGTGGCAAAGGAGAAGTTTGACAAGTTTGTACAAAAGTCAATTCCTATGCCAGGCTATGAAAAAAATAACGAGGCAATTAAAGCAGCAAGGCTTTTGAATGAGTTTACTGAAATTTCAAATAAGGTATTAAATGAGTCAGAAATAAATAAAAAAAGAAAAAAAGAAAATAAGATGTCAGGAAATTTAATTTTGTCCCGTGATGCTGGTGATTCTTTGCCTAAGTTTCCTAATATAAAAGAGGCGCGCAATATTAATCTGGGCTCTTTTGTGCAGATGCCGGTTGAGAAGGGAATTGCGCTTTTAACCGGGATTGCGGTTGTGGATGTACCTCAAGGAACAGGAGATCTTGAAAAGGATTATAATCTTTGGGCAGACATTGCAATTAAGGTTATGCTAAAATATGATGGTCTTTATATTCATATAAAAGGTCCTGATGAGCCAGCCCACGATGGCGAATATAAGAAAAAAAGAGAGAGTATCGAGGCTATTGATAAATATTTCTTCAAGCCTCTTTTAGCAAAGGTGGATTTAAAGGATTCTATTATTGCAGTTACTGCAGATCACTCAACGCCATGTTCTCTTAAGGCGCATTCAGATGATCCGGTACCTCTACTGATTTGTGGTGGCGGCATAAAACCAGATGGCAGCATGAGCTTCTCTGAAAAGGTTGCAAAGCAAGGTAGTCTGGGTGAGCTTCTAGGAAAAGATTTGTTAGGTACGCTTATAAAATTTGCACAATAACTCTCCTCCTGTATAAGGAGGTAAATTCAAGCAACTCATTTAATCTTAGAGTTGCTTTTTTGTTAAGTAAGGACTAAACTTATGTCGTCCCTAAAGGGACTCCATAAGTTTATGTCCGAACTTACCCAGCACTTATTTGAATTGTGCAAAGCACTCAGCAAATAAGTGCTGGGTCAATTCGCGCATATAACTTAAGCTCCTGATTTTCCGCGTGTCTCTCCAAGGGAAAATCAGGTCGCGTAAGTTATGTGTTCATTGATTATGAATACTTACGACGTCATAGTAGTAGGTGGTGGTCATGCAGGGATTGAGGCTTCTTTAGCCTCAAGCCGCATGGGCTGTAGTACCCTACTTATTACAATGAATCCAGACACAATAGGCCTTATGTCTTGTAACCCTGCGATAGGGGGAGTGGGTAAGGGTCAACTCGTTAAGGAGATCGATGCACTGGGGGGTGAAATGGCAAAGACCGCAGACAGCTCTGCGATACAATTTCGAATTCTAAATGCATCTAAGGGGGCGGCTGTGCAATCATCCAGGACACAGCAAGATAGACAATTGTATAAGAAAAATATTCAGGATACTCTAAAGAAACAAGAGAACCTATATATAAAAAAAGGCGAAGTCACAGGATTAGTCGTAAAAAATAATGCATGCAGAGGTATTAAATTAAAAGATAAATCCAAGATTCAAGCAAAGGCAGTGATAATTACTCCCGGGACATTCTTAAATGGCCTTATACACATAGGCCTTAAAAATTTTCCAGGTGGCAGGATTGATGAAGAAGCAGCAGGCAGTCTATCCAATGATTTAAAAAAAAGAGGCTTTAAGCTGTTGCGATTTAAAACCGGTACGCCCTGTAGATTAGATGCAAAGACAATTGATTTTTCAAGGCTTATTGTTCAAAAGGGAGATAGGCTCCCAAGGCCCTTTTCATTTTCTACAAAAGCTATTAATATTGAACAAAAAGATTGCTACATTACATATACGAATCCAAAGACCCATCAAATAATAAAGGCTGGGCTTAAGTATTCTCCTCTTTATGCTGGCATTATAAAGGGAACAGGCGTAAGATATTGTCCTTCCATTGAAGATAAAATTGTTAGATTTTCAGATAGAGAAAGACATCAGATATTCTTAGAACCAGAGGGCATTGATTGTAGTGAGTATTATCCCAATGGCATATCGACAAGTCTGCCCGAAGACATACAGCTTAAGATGCTTCATTCT
>JBFZAD010000055.1:0-3469 GCA_041309125.1 Candidatus Omnitrophota bacterium | reverse complement strand
GGCAGGCCTTGTATCACTACAAAACAGGTGCAATGGTTTTAAGGATAAAGTACTTGAGCTTGCTCCAGATATGGAATTTATTGATTGGGTATACAGTGATGTTGACCCGATGAAAGAAGTTACACTTACCCAGGATCAGATTTCAGCCTATGGTGATGAGCTGACTTGTATTTACCTTGATGCAGGTCCGACACTTCCTGCTGCTATACAGGTAATCGCAGAGCAGGGCATTGCAGATAAAGTGACTCTTATTGGATGGGATTCAAGCCCAGAAGCCATTGCAGGTTTAGAAGATGGCAATTTAAAGGGACTTGTGCTTCAGGATCCTTTTGGAATCGGATATAACTGCATGGAAGCAGCATTAAAAATCCTTGAAGGTGGGACATTAAACCTGAATGAAGAGACAATACCAAAAGATAATCTTATGGACACAGTTGTCTTTACCAAAAAAGATGTTGGTACACAGGAAGCAAAGGAATTTTTAGATCCGACACTAAAAGAGCTAAAATAATTTAGAGATTTATTCTTAAAATAGTTGGATTATCTGCTCCGGATCTTAAAAAATCCGGGGCAGATAAATAGAATTAATATGATATATTAAACAGGGTGATATCATGGATGAAAACGGAAGAGTCATAGTAAAAATGCATAAGATATGCAAATCTTTTCCAGGAGTCAGGGCTTTACAGGGTGTAGACTTTACTATAAGAAAAGGCGAGGTGCACGGGCTGGTCGGGGAAAATGGTGCAGGTAAATCGACACTGATAAAGATACTAATGGGTGTTTATGATAACTTTGACTCCGGTGAGATCTATATTGAGGGGAATAAAGTTGAAATAAAAAGCCCTATTCAGGCCAGAAAGTATGGGCTTGCTGCAGTGTATCAGGATGTTCATCTGGCCAATAACCTTACAGTGGGTGAAAATTTTTTCCTTGGTAAGATACCGAAAAAAAAATTAGGATTTGTCGACTGGGGTAAGATTAACAGAGTCGCAAGAGAGGTGTTGTAGGAATTAGATTTAGACATTGACCCCAAGATACAAGTTAAAAAACTATCTACAGCCGAGCAGGCTATGATTTTAATCGCAAAAATTATTCATCAGGAAAGCAAAGTAATTATATTCGATGAACCGACTGCACTGATCACAAAAGAAGAAACTGAACAGATATTTAAGTTAATTCAGAAACTTAAGAAAAAAGATATCGGGATAATATATATATCACACCGACTGGAGGAGATATTTTCAGTTTGTGATGTAGTTACGGTTCTGAGAGATGGTATGGAGGTAAAAACAATACCAGTAGAAGAGACAAATAAAGAATCTATCATCTCCATGATGGTAGGCAGGAAACTTGAAAGTACATTCTTATTAAAAAACAGGAAAATTGGAAAAAAGGTTTTAGAAGTTAAAAATTTATCTAAAAGCAATGAATTTAAAGATATAAGTTTTGATTTATCAGAAGGAGAGGCACTTGGATTTTATGGACTCATAGGTTCAGGAATGGCAGGCATAGCAAAAAGCATTTTTGGTGGGGCCAATTATAGTTCGGGAGAAATATCTATCGATGGAATAAAAGTTAATATTAAATCACCAATAGATGGGATCAAACATAAAATCAGTTTTTTACCTGAAGACAGAAAAAATGAAGGCCTGGCTCTCAGGCTGGATGTTGCTACAAATATTAATCTGGCTTCATATAGAAACATCTCCAGGGCAGGTTTTATAAACCTGGTAAAAGAGAAAAAAAATGCACTAAAATATGTCGATGCATTAAATATAAAGACTCCATCACTTAAACAAAAGGTAATAAACTTAAGTGGAGGAAATCAACAAAAAGTCGTATTTGCAAAGTGGTTATGCGGTAATAGCAGAATCTACATTTTCGATGAGCCAACTGTTGGTGTGGATGTTGGGGCTAAATTTGAGATCTATAAAATAATTGAAGACATCCTTGATAAAGGTAATTTAGTTATAATAGTTTCCACCTATTTACCGGAAATTATTGGTACAACTGACAAAACAATAGTCTTCTATGAAGGCCAAAGTATGGGTTGTTTATCAAAAAGTGAATATAACGAGGAAAAGTTATTAAATATGGCATCTGGAGTTAATGTAAACAATTAAAGATTTAAAGGGGTAAAAATGGCTTTATCTAAAAATAAAAAAATATCTGATAATAATTTATCAGGTTCAGTAAAAAAGCGGAGATTCTCCTTATCTACTGTAGGAGTGCTGGGTATGATTCTTATTATATTTTTCGTTTTTTTATCTCTTACAACCGATAAATTCTTAACTCCGGGTAACCTTGGCAATCTTGCAAGGCAGACATCTATTGTGGGTATAATAGCTATAGGAATGACATATGTAATAATTTCAGCGGGCATTGATTTGTCTGTTGGTTCGGTTCTGGCCCTGGGAGGTATAGTCGCCTCAATGATGATGCGCGCTGGTTATCCGATCCTGCTATCAATATTTGTAGCAATTATTGTAGGAGCCGTTGTTGGCTTGATAAATGGGGTTATCATAAATGATATGAAGGTCACCCCTTTCATAGCAACACTGGGTATGATGTATATTGTAAGAGCTTTTGTTCTATTTATAACAAATGCCGAATATGTATCGCCTATTCCCAAGAGTTTTATTAATTTTGCAGCAGACAGCTATTTTTACATCCCTACCTTATTCATCATATGGATAGTATTTGTAGTAGTTGCAGTGATTGTCTCAAAATACACTATTTTAGGCAGGAATATTTTTGCAATTGGCTGCAACAGGGAAGCAGCAAGATTGAGCGGAATAAATATAAGGAGAAACACTTATGCAGTATATATTATAGTTGCGGCTCTTGCATCTTTTGCGGGAGTTTTAACTGCAGGCAGACTTGCCACAGGGCTTCCACTGGCAGGAACCGGTTATGAATTACAGGTAATAGCTGCAGTTGTTGTAGGTGGTGGAAGTTTGTTTGGAGGAGAGGGCACAATACTGGGTACCTTACTGGGCGCGCTTCTTATTGCAACTATCAACAATGGAGGTAATTTATTAGGTATTAACGTTCATATATTAAGTATTATTGTCGGTACACTTATAATTATTTCTGTATATATTGACCAATTAAATAAAAACAGAAGATAGAACTTTTTGAGAACATAAATTATTTGATTGAGAGGATCTTAATGGCAGAAAAATACACAAAAAGTGAAAGAGTATTAAGGCTGATAGAAGGAAAAGACGTTGATTATTTGCCGAGCCATATAGAGTTTTCAGACAGGTCAAGATATGGCTTGATCAGCAAGGCGCTCGGGCTGCGCTCAGAAGATGAAATGGATGATTATCTGGAAAATCATTTTTATTATTCTTTTACTTTAAATGATAAACCAATGTTTTTCAGGGATATACCAAAAGAAGTTAAAAGACTGGAAGAATTGGGATACGCCAAAGCTGATTGGGATAGCAATATTTTATATGAT
>JBFZAD010000054.1:0-3944 GCA_041309125.1 Candidatus Omnitrophota bacterium | reverse complement strand
ATTAATAAATATAAATTTGTTTTATTTGTAGTATTCTTTGCAATTTTACAATTTTCGCTGTTGAATTTGTTTCATCCTAATTTGCAATCAATACTTTTTATACTAGTCGGAATTTCCATATTGTTATTTGTCAGTGGTTTATTTTGCATAAAAACAGATCATAAAAATGATTAAAGGCGTGGAAGTTAAAAAGTTAAAAGTAATTCCCGATGAGAGAGGCAGACTTATGGAGATTTTAAGGAGGGATGATAAGATATTTAAGAGATTTGGCCAGGTTTATATGACTACGGCAAGGCCTGGGATAGTCAAGGCATGGCATTATCATAAGAAACAGGATGATCATTTCTGTTGCGTCTTTGGTAAGATGAGAGTTGTCTTGTATGATGCAAGAAAGAATTCTAGGACTTTTGGCAAGATTCAAGAGTTTACGATCGGTCCTGGTAATCCGCTTTTGATTAAGATTCCAAGGGGAGTTTATCACGGCTTTAAATGTGTAGCAAAGTTTGAATCCATTGTTATAAATATACCGACTAATGTCTATAATTACAAAAAGCCGGATGAATATAGAGTTGATGCTTATGATAATAATATTTCTTATGACTGGAGGAAATAGATGTCCAAGATAAAAGGTATAATCCTTGCTGGAGGTTTAGGTACCAGGCTTGAGCCATTGACTAGAATTACAAACAAACACTTATTACCAGTATTCTCTAAGCCTATGATATATTATCCAATTCAGACCTTGGTTGATGCTGGGATAGACGATATTATGATTGTAACTGGCGGTAACAATGCAGGGGATTTCTTGAGATTGCTGGGCAATGGTTCTGAGTTTGGTCTTAAGCATATCCACTATACATATCAAAGAGGAGAAGGTGGGATTGCAGAGGCATTGGGTCTGGCAAGACACTTTGCTGAAAAAGATAGAATTCTTGTAGTTTTAGGGGACAACTTGATAGAAAAATCAATAGCCAAGAATGTTGTGCGATTTAATAAGCAAGGGACAGGGGCAAGAGTTCTTTTGAAGAAGGTCAAAGATCCAGAGCGTTTTGGCGTGCCTGTATTTAAAAAAGGCAAGATAGTTTCAATAGAAGAAAAACCTAAAAAACCCAAATCAGACTTTGCCGTTACTGGTATATATATGTACGACAATCAGGTATTTGATTTCATAAAGACACTTAAGCCATCAAGGAGAGGTGAATTAGAGATCTCTGATGTAAACAATCTTTATATAAAGAAGGGGCAGCTTGAATATGACCTCTTAGATGGTTGGTGGACAGACTGCGGTACTCATGAGTCATTATTAAGGGCGAACAACCTCGTTGCCTCTAAGCATAAAACGATGGACGAAGGACGATAGACGAGAATGTTTAATACCATACTTGTAACCGGTGGAGCAGGTTTCATCGGCTCAAACTTTATTCGCTATATATTGAATAAATATCCTAGCTATAGGGTTATAAACTTGGATAAATTGACTTACGCCGGAAACCTAGAAAATTTAAAAGACATAAAGAATCATCCAAATTATAAATTCATAAAAGGCGATATCTGCGACGGCAGGCTTCTAGATAATTTGTTAAAAGATTGCGATATTATTGCGCATTTTGCTGCAGAAACCCATGTAGATAGATCAATTCTTTCAAGCGACGAATTCCTGTATACAAATGTTTTAGGTGTTAATCAATTATTAAAATCTGCTTTGAAACATAAGATTAAGAAAATTATTCATATATCAACCGATGAAGTCTACGGTAGCATATCTAAAGGAAGCTTTAAAGAAACAGATTCTATTAACCCAAGTAGCCCATATTCCTCAAGTAAGGCAGCCGGTGATATGTTAGCTTTATCGTATTTTACTACATATAAGCTGCCTGTTGTCATAACTCGCTCCTCAAATAATTTCGGTCCATATCAATTCCCTGAAAAGGTGATCCCACTATTTATTACTAATGCTTTAGAAGATAAGCCGCTGCCTTTATATGGCGATGGCCTGAATGTGAGGGATTGGATCTTTGTTGAGGATAACTGTCGGGCTATTGATTTTGTGATGCATAAGGGTAAGATAGGAGAAATTTATAATATTGGCGGCAATTGCGAAAAAACAAATAAGGAGTTAACAAAAACAATATTAAAATTGATGGTTAGACCGCAAACTCTTATTAAACGCGTAAAGGATAGGCCAGGTCACGATAGAAGATATGCACTCAACTGCAGCAAGATTCAAAAATTGGGTTGGAAGCCAAAATATGGCTTTATTGATGCATTAAAGTTAACTATTGGTTGGTATAAGGATAATACAATCTGGTGGCAAAAAATTAAAAACAAAAAAGAATTCACAACTCATTATAAGACTTGGTACAGCAAAAGATAAAGATTCTTGTTACTGGTGCAAATGGCACCTTAGGAAGTGCTCTTTGTAAGCTATTTAAAGACAAATATGAGGTTGTTCCTTTATATCATAAAGAATATGATATAACTGATAAGCAAAAGATTATAAGCAAGCTAGAGCAAGAGAAACCGAATATCTTAATTCACGCAGCAGCTCTAACAAATGTTGATTATTGCCAGATTCATCCTGAAGAGGCTGATAAGGTAAATAGAGAAGGGACAGAGAATCTTTGCTTGGCTTGTAGAAAAATTGATTGCAAATTCATATATATAAGCACAGATTATGTATTTGATGGCAAGAAAGAAACAGCTTATTTAGAAACCGATAATACTAATCCATTAAATAAATATGCACAAAGCAAATTAGAAGGAGAGAAAACAGTCCAAAAGTTATTAGAAAAATATTTTATCCTTAGATTAAGCTGGCTTTTTGGCAAAAAAGATAATGATTTTATAGCAGAGGTAATAAAGATGAGTAAGGCCAGTAAAGAGATTAAGATAATAAATGATAAATATAGCATACCAACTTATAGCATAGATTTCGCCTCTTCCTTGGAATACTTCTTTGATAAGGTTAATTATGGAATTTATCACATAACAAATGCTAGTCCATGCTCATGGTATGATTTTGCTTCAAAGATTATTGAATATTTAAATTTAGATACTAAGATTTTACCGATTAAATTAGTCGATTTTAATTTCAAAGCCAAAAGGCCAAGGAATAGCGTTTTGGATACAAATAAGTTTTCTCAAGTTAGTGGAATAAGGCTCAGGGCTTGGCAAGAGGCTTTAAAGGAATATTTACAAGAATGCTACAAGAATTAAAAAAGAAGATTAAATCAAGGGATGCAAAAATAGCAGTAATAGGGCTTGGTTATGTGGGTTTGCCTTTAGCAGTCGAATTTGCAAAAAAGGCTTTCAGCGTATTTGGCATTGATACAGATTTAGATAGAGTAAAAAAGGCAAAAAGAGCAATTCAGTATATCCTAGATGTACCCTCCAAGGATTTAAAGAGCGTTATTAGTTCAAGAAGGTTAATGCCAACTACTGACTTTAGCTGTTTGAAGGATGCAGATGTTATTATTATTTGTGTTCCAACGCCACTAAAGACAAAATACACCCCCGATATCTCTTATATAGTTTCTGCTGTCAATCAGATAGCAAAGCATCTAAAACGAGGTCAACTTGTGATATTAGAGAGTACTACCTATCCGGGTACTACAGAGGAAGTCATTAAGCCAATACTGGAGAAAAGCGGTTTACGTTGCACAAGAGATTTTTATCTTGCCTTTTCGCCTGAAAGAATTGATCCGGGAAATAAGAAATTTCCAGTGCATAAGATTCCAAAAGTTGTAGGAGGGATCACCAAGGAATCGGCAGAATTAGTTAAGCTTCTTTATGATAATATAATCAAAAAGATTGTTGTTGTTTCAAGCGCCAGGGTCGCAGAGACGGTTAAATTATTGGAAAACACATTCCGGCTTGTAAACATAGGGCTTATCAACGAGATGGCCATGATGGCGCATAAAATGAATATAGACATATGGGAGGTA
>JBFZAD010000053.1:0-12184 GCA_041309125.1 Candidatus Omnitrophota bacterium | reverse complement strand
CTCATCGATATTTTTTACCTTGATATATTTCTCTTCGAATGGCAGAGCCGTCTCATCTAAGACCTCTATAATTCCATTTTTTAGTTTAACGGGTAGCGCCAGAGGAGATTTTTTCATTATTTCTTCTTTAACTCCTTTATAGCCTCTAATGTTTTCTGTATCATTTTAAGCTCTGTATCTATAAGCTTATTACTTACGAATCCAATCTCACCAGTAATCAGATTATCACTTACTGCCAATATGCTGGCAGATTTTCTTTTATACACTGAAGAGACTGTAAAAAATGGGCTTGTGACCATATCCACTGCAATTGCACCCTTTTTTATATTGGGGTTTACTATTTCTTTAGTTTCCCGCAGCAGAGCATCTGTGGTCCAGACAATACCGCGATGAACCTTTGTATCTTTGGAAAAAATTCCCTCTAGATAATTGCTGATTTCCTTTGTTGCCATAGGAACAAAATCTTTATCCACGTAATACTGCGTAACTCCGTCGCCACGCAAACAAGAATCCGCAATCACAATATCGCCTATCTGAATATCGCTCTTGAGCGCACCGCAGGAGCCAATTCTAATTAGGCAATTTATACCTGCCTCGCACAATAGCTCAGCAACTAATGCTGTATCAGGTGCATAAAGGCCTGCGTTTCCAACGGTAATCTTTTCTCCGTTATAAGTACCTGTCCAAAATGTATAACCCATTGCACTGAAATTCTGGACTGGATTAACTAATTTCTCAAGACACATCTGAACTCTATGTATCTGACCGCTTACCAAGGCAATATTAGCTAAATCTTGTGTCTTTACCTGCATCTGGTTCAATAAATCTCTGGCGCTTAAATGCAGCGGCCTTTTCATTAGATTATTCTGCGTTTTAAGTTTACGCATATTGTTTAACTCCTTTTAGCCTCTTAAAAACTTTGGCCTTACCGTCATGATCATTGATGGCATGACTAAGAGAGTGCCAATAGCATTAAAAAATATAAAGAATGCTAGTAGCGCTCCAAGGCGTGCCTGCATTAAGATATTAGAAAACATCCATGTGGCAATCCCGATAGTAAGAGTAAGTCCTGTAAAAAATACTGCCTTTCCCGAAGTAGACATGGATTTAATCAATGCGCTCTTTAAATTATTCCCGCCTATTTTCATCTCATCCATTAATCTTGATAGGATATATATTCCGAAATCATCGCCAAAACCAATGCCTAAAGCAACCACAGGTATTATCTCTGCAGTTAAACCCACCTTCAGAAATCCCAAGATACCAAATACAAGTATGGTCCTAAAGATTAATGGCAAAAATAAAAGCCAGCCTGCAACAAATCCATAGGCAACAACAAGGCATAAGAATACAAGTGAAGAGGTCAACAAAGAATTCCCGCTTAACATTGGCTTAACTATCTGATTTACTGCAGCAAGCATCCCGATATTACCACCTGCATAAGAAAATGAAACATCGCTAATTTTGTGATTTTCTTTAATCCATTTATCGGTCTTTGCTATTAATTCATTAATTGTAGTGCTCTTGTGGTCTTTAACATCAACCTTTATATTGGCATATCTATAATCACTGCTCACCACAGGATCAAAATCACCTGGAAATCCAGTAAGAGAATACAAAAATACATATTCTGCTATTGTTTGATCGTTTTCTGGGATGCTATATTCTTTCCTGTCTCCTGAAAACATTATCATGTTCATTCCCTTAATATATTCAACCAAGGATAAACTGCGCCCCACGCCCTCTACTTCCTTTTCTAAATATCGCTGTAGGCTATCCATTTCTTTTAAGGCAGCGCCAGTAAGGAGTGCATCGCCGTATTTTCCTTCAATAAAAATATAATAAGGATCTGATGTAGCAAAATTTTCACTAATAAATTTTTCTGCCTTGTTGTACGGGCTACTCTGATATAAAAGCGATGTCCCTGCCCTTTTGTCTCCAACCTCTAATTGCTTTATGCCAATTATGCTAATTCCGGTTAATATAAAGAAGACTACTATCACTGACCATCGCGATACCTTATTAACTGCTATCTTCGCAAAATAACCCAATATATTATTGGTAAGTGTTGGCCTCTCTTCTCTTATGATCTCAAGGCGCTTGGGCGTTTTCATGAATGACAATAGATTTGGAACTAATATTACCGTTGAGAAAAATATGCTCAAGATACCAAAGCCAATTGCTATAGCAAGGCTTCTTACCATGCCTAATGGGACAATCAATAATGTAAATGGTGCAATTCCGTCGGTCAAAAGCCCTGTAAATGCCGGGACAAACAAAGAGCGGGTAATCTTAATTGCTGCGCGCTTTGAATCACATTTGTCTTTGTGCAAAAATTCATAATATAGTTTTATATACTGCACGCTATGGCTTACACCAAGCGCAAATACCAGAAATGGCGCAAGCACAGTTGCTGGCGTAAGCTTATACCCGCACATCACTGTAATGCCCAATCCCCAAATTGTTGCCATTATAGATGAGAAAATAGGAAGCATTACTCCGCGCTTAGACTTAAATACGTCATATAACACAATACACATTGCAAATATTGCCAAGACAAAAAGCCAGCTCATCCTAGGAAGATAATGATCCAGCCAGCCCTGTAAGACTGGCTGGCCTGCAATATGAATATTGTGATTCTCATCCTTGTAACTTGTTTCTATTTCTTTTAGCAACTTAAAAATTTCTCGGCTTGAGACAGATGACTCAAAATCAGCCTGTATCAATGTCGCTTTAAAATCCTTGGATACCAGCGGCCCATATACAAGCGGATTGACAATTATCCTCTGCTGCAGGAGGCTTATCTGGTCTTCTGTCTTTGGAGCATCACGCATAAGCCTGTAGGTATTAAAGCCTTCTTCATTTGCCTCTATATGCTTTACCTTTCTTGAGGATAATGACATGACACGCCCAGCATTAATTCCATCGGTCAGATATAATTTATCAGTGATCTGCCAGACCTTATTTAAAGTAGTTGTATTTAGTATTGTGTCTTTTTTGACTTCTATTGCAATGGAGACCTGATTCAGGCCTCCGAATACATCATTGAGCTGCTTTTGAATCTTAAGGTAGGGATGTCTAAGTGGATAAAAATCTGAAAGATTTGTCTTAAAAGAAAGGCCTTTTAATTGATATGCAAAAAATGATGTTATAATAATACACAGGACCAGGAAACCATACCTGTATCTAATTAGGCCATGGCTAAACCAATTAATAAAAATACTGATATTCTTTTTCATTTTAATACAGATACGCCAAATTAACAAACCTATGTTCCTTACAAACTCTTGAGTGCCACCTTATCAATTTTTCCAGAGCCAGTCTTAGGTAAAGATTTTTGAAATTCGAAAAAGTGAGGGATTTTAAAATGGGCAAGATGATCTCTGCAGAAGTCGCGTAGATCCTGCTCCTTGATATTTTCATTTTCTTTAATAACAATAAAGGCCTTGGGGACCTCACCACGCAGCTCATCAGGGATTCCTATAACTGCTACTTCTGAAACTGCTGGGTGTTTATGAATGCACTCTTCTACCTCTGGCGCATATACAAGTTGTCCTGCTACCTTTAGCATGTCTTTTTTCCTGCCAACGACATAAAGGTATCCTTCATCATCGAATTTGCCCATATCTCCTGTATGAAGCCAGCCATTTCTTAAAACCTCTCTTGTGAATTCTGGATCTTTATAGTATTCCTTCATAACCACCCACGACTTTACTACAATCTCTCCTGTCTGGCCCTTTTTAACCTCTTTATCATTATCATCAAATACATTAATCTTAACCCAGGATGGAGCAACGCCTATGCTTTCTATTTTTTTAGAGCCTTTGGGTAAGACTATTGTTGGGCCGCATGTCTCAGTCATACCCCAGCCATTGATAAAATCTGCCTTAGGGCAATACTGATGGAACCTACGCAGTGCATCTGGGCTTGAGGAAGCGCCAAATACAACTACCCATTCTAAATTTGATAAATCAAATCTTTCAAATTCCTTAAGATGGAGCAAAGCATAATACATCGGAGGCACAAGCCAGAAGGCTTTAACTTTATATTTTTCAATATTTCTTAAGAAATCTACCGGGATAAAACGGTCTGACAAAACTACAGTGCACCCTAAATATACACAGCAAGAAAAATATACATAGCCTCCTAGATGCGACAATGGGAGAGCGCAGACTACAGTAGTTTGAGAATCTAGCCCTGTTGTATGATGCATAGTCTTTGCCATTGCATCCTGATGTTTATAGGTAAGAACGACCCCCTTTGGCCTTCCGGTTGAGCCCGATGTATAGATAATCATTGAATTATCTTGCTCATCAACCTTTACAATATCATCTTTGACCTTAGAGCCATTAATAAGATTTTCAAAACTCGAGGGTTTGTCCTTGTTATCGCCAACGAAAATTAAATATTCTAGAGAAGGTACCCTTTCTTTTAGTTCAGACAGAGCAACTCCTTCTCTGTTTTTTGCTATGAGCACCTTTGAGTCTGAATGCGAAAGGCATGATTCCAGCTCATCAGCCATTAACATAAAATCAAGCGGAACTGCCACTGCACCAAGTTGGTATATTGCAAGGTAGCTAATAAAGTATTCAGGAATAGTTGGAAGGTAAGTGGCTATTCTATCGCCTTTTTTAATTCCTAATTTCTTCAAACTATAGGCAAGTTTTAATGAGACATCTTTTAGCTCTTTAAAAGATAATGAAATATCTTTGTAGATAATTGCAGCTTTGTCTGGGGATACATCGACTGTATTAAAAAACGATTCAATTATGCTCATTTTCTTCAAAAAATAATAAAATTTAACTAGTAAAATTTTACTATATTAGCAGAATATGTCAAGATGTTTTTAGCAGAAATAAAACTTATTGCAATTACGAATCTTATGCTATATTGGGCTATCTAGGTAAGTTCTTCTATTGGTAGGACAAATGCCTTTATGCCTTCTTTACCAAGCTCTTTTCTCAATGACTTTATACATAATAGCATTTGCTTTGATTGCGCTTCATCACATGCAATATATAAAATATTATTCCTTCCGGGCCAGATGTCGTCTCCCATATGAGTGCCTGAAGTTGTGCCTTTGCCAAATGTTGCGACAATTTTGGTAAAGTTTTTCATCGCACAATTATTTAAAGCCTCCATTACTTCCTGATCAACCGCTTCATTATAAACTATCATAAGCATCTTTTGCATCCTTGTCACCTATTCCTTTTTAAAAGCTGACCTTCTATGAAAAACTGCATAAACAGTAGGCACAAATAGTAAAGTAATCGCAGTAGAAATCAATAACCCTGAAAACATAGTTATACCTAAAGGATTCCATGTTTCAGAGCCTTCTGCCCTTGATAAGGCAAGCGGAAGCAGGCCTGCCAATGTCGTTATCGTAGTCATTAAAACTGGTCTTAACCTATCCCTGCCTGCGTTTGTTATGGCATCATACATTGACAATCCCCTTGCCCTTAAAATTATTATATAACTAATAAGAACTATAGCGTTGTTCACCACAATTCCCATTAGCATAATCAAGCCTAAATAACTCACTATGCTTAATGTGGTTTTAGTAATTAGGAATCCCCAAATTACACCGATAAAGGTAAAGGGAATAGCAAACATTATAATAAATGGGTCTAATAATGATTCAAATTGCGCAGCCATTATCATATAAACTAATATTATTCCTAATAAAAGCAAAAGCCCCAGATCTCTAAATGCCTTTTTCTGCTCTTCTGCCTCGCCTCCAAGATTAATAGATACATCTTGTGGAAGAGTTACTTCTTTTAACTTCTCTTGAATCTCCTCTGTTACTTTTCCTGAGGAGCGCTGGTATGTGTTACACTCAACTCTTACTACCCTTTCACGATTCTGCCTCTCTATCCCTACAGGCCCGAGAGCTTCATAAATCTTTGCAATATTAGAAAGCTTTATCTGCTCTTGCGTAATTGGAGAAACAATGGAAAGATTACCTATATCCTCTATAGACTGTCTGGAAGACTCAACTAATCTTACATAAATGTCATATGTCTCTCCCTTTTCCCTATATTTAGTAGCTGTTGAGCCCTGTATGTATGTCTTAAGGCTGCTTGCGACTATATTCATATTCAAACCAAGCGTGGCTGCCTTTTCTCTGTCTATCTCTATTTTTAATTCCGGCCTGCGTAAATCTCTTGATATTGACACATCTACTGCCCCTGGAATTTTTTCCATGATATTTTTTAATTTATTGGCAACTACATCCGTTGCTTCGAAAGAATTACCAATAATTTCAATGCGTATTGCCTTGCCGCCGGTACCTGTGATCATCCTTCCAAAGGGGTTGCCGCTTGAGACGTCTATCTTTAAAACCCCTGGGATTTTGCGTATTTCATTTCTTAGATACTGCGCAACATCATCTGCAGAGCGATTCCTTTCTGTTTTTGGAGACAGCTTTGCTCCTGCAGTGATAATGTGGTTACCTGACTCTTGTCCCATAGCCCTTCCTCTTCCCGGGACCTCTCCTGTCCTTGCGAAATATAATTTCGCCTCTTTTACATTATTTTGCAGAATATCTTCTATTCTTTCTGCTATCTTGTCAGACTCCTCAAACCTGGTACCCAAAGGCATATGAATAGTCAGACGGATATCGCCCGTATCTTCTTCAGGAATAAATTCATTTCCAACATATTTAACTAAAAATAAACTTAAAATAAAGATTAAAACAAATCCTATTATTACAAACTTTTTATGCCCAAGGCACCACCCCAAGACATTTGAATAAAATTCTTCCAGGCGCTTAAATACCCTTTCAGAAAATTCATATAACTTTGAGAAAATATTAATCTTTTTTCCTAATCCATAAGGTCGCTTCATCCACTTTGAGCATAACATAGGGCTAAATGTAGCTGCGGTAAACAAAGAGCCTAAAAGAGTTACAGTTATAATTACCGCCATTTCTCCAAACATTATTCCAATAACGCCCGGCAAGAATAACATCGGCAAGAATACAACAACGGTTGTAAAGGTAGACGCGGCAATAGACAGAAACATTTCTCTTGTCCCAAAAACTGCTGCCTCAAATGGCCTGTTGCCTCGCTCAAGCTTTCTATAAATATTATCAACTACCACAATTGCATTATCTACAACCATACCTGCTGCAATTGCCATGGATGAAAGGCTTATAACATTTATTGTACGTCCACTCAAGAAAAGATATATAAAAGAAATCAAGAGTGAAAAAGGTATCGTAAGAGCAATTATAAGACTTGGAACAATCCGCCTTAAGAAAAACCACACCACAAGGATTACAAGGCCAATTCCGGTCAGAAGAGATGACCTTAAATTATTCAATGAATCTATTACATCTTTTGAGGTATCAAAAATAATATTCATCTTTACATCGAAGGGCAGCTTATTTTCCAGATCCTTAAGCCGATTTTTTAATCTCTTGGCCACCTCAACAGTGTTTGTATCGCTCTGCTTTTGGATCATCATCATCATTCCGGGATTTCTATTTATACGCACCCTTAATGTTTCCTCTTTAAAGCTATCCTCTACATTGGCAACATCCTTTAAATATACATAATTTCCATTGTGTTTACCTAATATTACAAGGTTTATCTCATCAGGGCTTGCGAATTCTCCAGGAAGCCGCATTAGATAATCCGATAGGCCAGTTTTAAGTATGCCTAAGGGCTGGGATATATTTTCTTGAGCTAATGCATTTTGTATATCAAGTATTGAGAAACCATAACCCTCAAGGCGCTGCCTATCAATCCAGATATTAATTTGTCTCTCCATTCCTCCAAACAATTCAACAGTACCAACCCCTGGGAGCTGACGAAGAGCATCTGCTACCCTTTTATCTATCAGGTCATATAAATCAGAATAAGACTCCTTTGCAGTTACTCCTATAAACAATATCGGGATATTTGAGGTGTTAAATTTGAAGATAAATGGATTATCCATTTCATCAGGTATATCTGGCAGAAGTCTTTTGGCTAATTCAATCCTGTCTCTTATATCATTAGAGGCGCTATCTAAATTAGTACCCCAGATAAATTTTAAAGAAATGGCTGAAAGCCCCTCGAGTGATTGAGATGAAATTTTTTCTATGCCAGGGGTTGTGGCAAGCTGGTTCTCTAATGGCTCTGTAACCTTTGCCTCAACATCCTCGGGGCTAGCCCCCGGATAGACTGCTATAACTGTTATAACAGGCGGCTCTATCTTAGGCATCATATCAATGCCGAGCCTAGTTAAGCTGTAGCCTGCCAAAACAATGATAGCAAAAAATATCATCAAGTTTGTTACAGGCCTTCTTACTCCAAATTCAGGAAGATTCATTTACCCTGCTCCTTATTATCCATCTCCACCACCACAGGCGCATTCTGATACAGCCGCTGTTGACCCATGATTACCACCAAATCCCCTTCTTTTAAACCTTCTTTAACCTCTATGCTTGAACCCTGGCGAAAACCCAATTCCACACTCCTTAATACTGCCTTATTATTCTCTATTACATAAACGCTTGTATCTGGCTCTCTGCCTATAACTGCCTCTTTTAAAATAACTGGGATATCTTTATAAGTTCCTAATACCAATTTTGTCTTGGCAAACATGCCTGACTTAAGTAAGCCCTCTGGATTATCAATAGTAATCTCTAAAGGAGTTGCTCGGGTAAGCGAATTTAAAACCGGGCTAATTTTTGTAATCTTGCCAACAAAAATTTTTTCTGGATATGCATCAACGCTTATCTCTGCCTCTTGCCCGATAAAAATCTTTGACAGGTATCTTTCAGGAATATCCAAATCTATTGTTACTGAATCCATATCTACAACCAAGGCAACCGGTGTTTGAGTAGATACATTTGAACCTATATCAACATAGATTCTGCCTATAAAACCAGAGATAGGACTTTCAACGGGTGCCTTTTCAAACTTTAAGCCCACCTCATCTCTATCGATATAAGCAATCACATCCTGCTTATTTACGCTATCGCCCTCTTGTTTTATTTTTTCAATTATCTTTCCGGTAACTTTAGGATATACAATAACCTCATCCTTTGCCTTAATGCTACCAGTATAATCAAGGATATCTTTCAGCTCTCCAAGCTCCAATTTCATTGCCTTAACTGGAATGGCCTCTTCTTGCATCTGTTTCTTTACTTCTTCCTTCGAACAGCCTGAAATTATAATAGTCAGAACCAATATTAAATAAATTATCTTGCGCATATTAAATGCCTCCCATTGCCTTATAGAATTTATCTTGTGCCAGTAAATATTCATATATTGTCTCTTTCTGATTAAACAATGACACATTGTACCCTAAAATTGCATTATGTAAATCCAATTCACTTACTATGCCAGATTTGTATTTATCTTGCATAGTAGATAGCGTATCTTTATATAAATCAACTTGCGCCTGCGTGGATTTAATCTTATTAATTGCATTGTTCAAGTCTATATAAGCATTTTTTAATTCGGTAGTAACATCCTTTAGTGTCTTTTCTTTTAAAATTTGGGTCTCTTTTAAATCAATGATTGCCTCATCAACCTTAGACTTTGTCAACCAACCGTCAAATATTGGCCAGGTAAATGTTATTCCTAAAACATTATAATCATTCCAGCCCCTTTGTGTTGTTGCAGGAATATGAGAGCGGCTATAATAATCCCAAGATGCATATACGCTGGGCCTTGAGCCGCTCTTAGCTATCTCAATTGATTTCTTATCAACTTCAACCTGAGACTTGAGCTGTTTTATCTCAGGCCTTGTCTCTATTGCTTTTAAAATTGCCTCATCATATACAATAGTCTTTGGAGTGTAAACAAAATCAAATTTTGGATCAATCTCTAAACTGTCTTCAAGAAATAATAAATTTTTAAGTAAATTTTGGGAGGCGCTCACCTGATTTAAGGATGCCTGGTATGCCTCTTCAACGCTTGACATAGATTCACTTATTTTTAATTTATCTGACTGAGAAGATAAACCGTTTTTATAACGCTCTTGGATAGCTACAAGATGTTCTTTTGTATTTTGCAAGATCTCTTTATTTAATTTTTCGAATTCCTGTGCAATTGCCAAAAGGTAAAAAGACTTTTTTACATTTAAAATGACGTCAGCAATTGCCTTATCGGCTAAGGCCTGCGAGGCTTCTTGTCTATATTTATTTTGCTCTATTGTATTTACTGTACTGCCTCCTTTATACAGATATTGTTTTAGCGTGGCCTGCGCAGAGGATTGCGTAAGATCATCTGCATAATAGCCTCTTGTGTCAGTTACACCTGCTGAAATAGTAAAACTTGGGAAAAGCCCAGATTTTGCTTCTTTAATCTTTTCTTTTGCCTTATTTATATCCTCTTTTTTAAGCAATATATCTCGATTATCCCTTAATGCTATTTGGATTGCCTCATCTATGGTCATAGAAATTACTTTTTTCTCTTGCGCATTAGAAAAGGGTATTAAATTTAAGAATATTAAAGTAAATATAACTATTCTTTTCATTCTTGCTCTTCTTGATTAATCTTATTCTCAAATAATATATTATAAATCTTTGTTAAAATATCCAAGTAGTCTTCTCTATCCTTAGTGCCTAACTTACCAAATATATCTATGATTATTTTCTTGCGCTGTTTCTTTAATTCCTCAATTGTATTCTTGCCCTTTTTAGTCAGGTGTATTAGTATTATACGTCTATCCTTGGGATCTCTTAACCTCAAGGCGCAGCCATCCCTGACAAGCCTATCTACAATACCAGTCATAGCAGGCATAGTAACATTCATGGATTTGGCTAATTGAGACATAATCATATCGCCTTTTTTATTTAATAAATCCAGGATCAATAATTGGGGTATGGTAATTTTCCCACTTATAAGAGCGTTGCTCTGGCGCTTTGTAAGCTCTCTTAAGATATCAGGCATAAGACTAAAAACTCTTTCTGCAAATAATTCAATATCATTAACTGTCATTTTCCCCTCCGAAGAGGCAAGTTATATAAATTTTATACATTAAATATTTAACTATATTAACTATTTACTAAGTAAAGTATACGGCAAAAAAAATATTCTGTCAAGTGAAATCATTTGTCCTTAGACTTTATGACTGAGTCGAAGTTGCTTATAAGGTATGAATTAAACTCTACCTCTGTCTTTAATAATTCAAAATTATGGCTTAGGATTGCGCGCTGATATGGCTTTGTGGCATCCCTTTGACTAACTGCCTTTGATAACCAGGCCTTCACCTTCTCCAAGCCTTTTTTTCTTACTCGTAACTTCCTTAAGAATAGTTCGCTGTTGACAAATGGCAGAAAATACAATGAAATATCCACGTTTAGAAATGGCCGTTCAATAGTTAAAATATTCTTTTCTATCAGCCTGTGAAATCTATCCTCTCCTTTTGGAGTTATCTTATAGATAAATTTTTCTGGGCGCCTAAGTTGTTTCTTTGTTTCTTTTTCTACCAGGCCTTCTTTCTCCATTAATTTTAACGGATAATAAATAGAACGATTCTCTATGGTTGCAAAGCTCTCTGTTATCTGATGAAAAAGCTTCTTAATCTGATAACCGTGCTTCGGTCCTTCTTTTAGTAAACCCAATATGACTAGTTCTTGGTTAAACATTGTTCGTATTGCGCTATGCGTACTGCGTGTAGTTTGCGAGTTCAACGGGTTCGACGAGTTCAACGAGTTATAAAGTGCATAAGTTGAGAAGTTAAACTACTCGTTAGTGCATAAGTGCATAAGTTTTAGTCGCTAATCCACGCGAATTCGTAACGAATCCTCGCGAATTAATTGCAGTCTCTTCTTTATCTATTTCTTAGTATACCTTACCTTATAAATTAGCAGAACACCGAGAACTAAAGAAGCTAGGCAAATAAAAGCAATATCACTCCATTGAAAATAGTACGGCCCACAAGCCGATCTCCCTATCGTAAAGAATAACTTACCCCACAACAATAAAAGCAATAAAGATACTATTAACCCAATGGAAAAAACTCTATTCAATTTCCAATTCCTTATTACCAAAAATATAAGCATTAATATTGGAATGACAAAACTTAGCATTAAAAGAATAAGTGAAATATTAAGTTGAACCGGATTGGTTCCTCCATAAGGACCCTTGCTTGTAAATTTGTATATAGCGATAACTGATACTGTTAACAATTCTATCGATACACAATATATTGTAAAATAAATCCCAAAAAGAAACCATAATAT
>JBFZAD010000052.1:0-2921 GCA_041309125.1 Candidatus Omnitrophota bacterium | reverse complement strand
CTCATTACCTTGCCATCTTTTAAAACCATTCCTTGAGTAAGCAATTTATCAAATGGCTCTCTTAACTCTACTAAACCAATATCACTAAAAAATTTAGTAAAGAATCTTGAATATAATAGATGTAAAACTGCGTGTTCAATACCTCCGATATATTGGTCAACTGGCATCCAGTATTTCGCCTCTTCTTTATCAAATGGCAGCTTGTCAAAACGGGGAGAACAGAATCTCAAGAAATACCAGCTTGAGTCAACAAAGGTTGCCATGGTATCAGTTTCTCTTCTTGACTTGGATTTACAAACAGGGCATCTTACATGGACAAATTCTTTTACCTTACCTAAAGGACTTCCTCCTTTTCCGGTAAATTTTGCACCTTCTGGCAGTTCTACCGGCAGCTCTTGATAAGGTACTGGTACAACGCCGCATTTATCGCAATAAATAATAGGTATTGGGGTTCCCCAATATCGCTGGCGGGAGATTAACCAGTCGCGCAGACGCCAATATTCCCTTCTCTTACCTATATGAGTCCTTTCCATCCAAAGTGCGATATCTTCTTTTGCTTGTTTATTTTCCAGGCCATCAAACTGCGCAGAATTGACCTGAAAACCATCACCCTCATACGCCTCTTTTAAGTCTCGGGTCTCGGATCTGCCCTGCCTGCCGGCTTGCAGGGAGTCTCGAGCTGAGGCTATGACAATACGCATCGGCAGATTGTGTTCCTTGGCAAATAAAAAGTCACGCTGATCATGTGCCGGAACTGCCATGATTGCACCAGAACCATATTCCATTAATACATAGTCAGCAACCCATATTGGAATCTCTTCGTTGTTTACAGGATTAATACAATAACTTCCAGTGAAGACGCCTTCTTTTTTTACATCGCTTGAAGTCCTTACTATCTTTGATTCCTTGCCCACCCTGGCAATAAAATCTAAAACCTCCCTCTCCTGCTTCTTGCCTTTAATCAGCAATTTTATCAAAGGATGCTCACAAGCTAAAACTACATAAGTTGCTCCAAAAATAGTATCCACTCTTGTAGTAAAAACAGTTAATCTTTCAGGTATATCCTTAAATGGGAAATATATCTCAACGCCCTGGCTTTTCCCCAACCAATTCTCCTGCATTGCCTTTACTCTCTGTGGCCAATTCTCTAATAATTTTAAATCATCCAAAAGTGAATCCTGGTAATGGGTGATTTTTAAAAACCACTGCTCTAAGTCCTTTTGTTCTACCTCATTTTTACACCGCCAACAGCCGCCATCCACTACCTCTTCATTCGCCAGTGTAGTTTCACAGTCAGGACACCAGTTTACAACTGCCTTTTTTCTATAGGCGAGCCCTTTCTCAAACATCTTTAAAAATACCCACTGGTTCCATTTATAATATTCTTTATCAAAGGTTGAGACCTCTCTTTGCCAATCATAGGAAAAGCCCATCTTTTTTAATTCTTCACACATCCACTCAATGCATTTATGCGTCCAGACCGCAGGATGAGAATTATTCTTTATTGCTGCATTCTCTGCCGGCTGGCCAAATGCATCAAAGCCCATTGGATGTAACACATTAAAGCCCTGCATCCATTTATATCGCGCAATAACATCGCCTATTGTGTAATTACGCACATGGCCCATGTGTATTTTGCCAGACGGATATGGAAACATCTCAAGACAGTAATACTTAGGCTTATTCCTATCAACGGCTGCCTTAAATAAATCATTCTCCTGCCAAAATCTCTGCCATTTTATTTCTATTTTACTGAAATTATATTCGCTCATTTAATAAGCCCTTTTACTATAGCCAGATTTATAGAATCATCATTTTCATTTTTTTTGGGTGTTTCTAATATGAATGGCAACTTTTTTAATTTTGGGTGCTTAAGTATCAACTTCATGCCAGCCGGACCAATCAAACCTCTTGCAATGTGCTCGTGTCTATCGTGACGCGAATTAAGCTTATCTTTTGAATCATTCAGATGTATTAATTTTAACCTATTTAAACCTGCAAATTCATCAATTTCATCTAGTGTCTCCTCAAGCCCCTCTTTTATGGCAATGTTGTAGCCTGCAGTATATGAATGGCATGTGTCAAGACATAGCCCAATTCTTTCTGGTTCAATGACCCTGTCTAAAATCTCTTTATGATGGCGAAACTTATACCCTAACCACGAACCGCTTCCGGATGTATTCTCTAGAAGTATCATAACATCAATACCTTTTGTTTCATTTAAAATAACATTTAAACTCTTTGAGAATCTTTTTATCCCTGACTTTTCTGATGTGTCCTTATGCGAACCCATATGGGTTACCAGATACCTGGCAGCTAAATTCTCACATTCCTTGATATCTTCGATATATGCCTTAACTGAATCCTCTCGAAGCCCCCTTATCGGAGAGGCCAAATTCGCTAAATAAGGGATGTGGACGAATACCGGATTAATCTTAAATTTCTTACAGCGCTGCCTGAATTCTAAAACATCGTCCTTATCTAGGGCATTTTTTCGCCATTCTCTAGGAGAACGGCTGAATATCTGCATAGTATTACAACCTAATTCATGCGCCCGGGTTGGCGCTTCATAGATCTTGCCTGCGATAGAGACATGTACCCCTAGAATCATTTTTCTATTTTAGCATATAAGAATTTAAAGTCAATTTTAAACACGGAAAGAAATTTTGGCAGGTATTTATATTGACATACCTTAAACCTTCCCACCGCGTAGGTGTCCGTTCGAGGACACCTACGCGGTGGTATGGTTTGTGGTATGGTTTACGCTGTACGCATTACGAATAAACTTTTGATAACGACGGTGGTGGAGCTGAGGGGGATCGAACCCCTGACCCACAGACTGCCAGCCTGTTGCTCTCCCAGCTGAGCTACAGCCCCAAAAAATTTTTAATGTAAAAATTTTTTGGCTCTTTGAGCATTTC
>JBFZAD010000051.1:0-8116 GCA_041309125.1 Candidatus Omnitrophota bacterium | reverse complement strand
TAATTGTTTGGTTTGGGCAAACAGCTTGTAAGAAGGGCTATTTTCTTAATAGCGATTGCCTTTCTATTTAAATTCTGCTCAAAGGACTCTTCTAAATCTAAATCCTTTTTAATCGCATATATGTTTGTATTAAAATACGCCGTAAATCCCTCACAGAACCCTCTAACTTTATGGATCACCCTAGAGATCCTTCATCCTTCTTCGAACTTGTGAAATTCTCCAATATATACGGTATTGCAAAAATCAAGAAGTATTTCCTCTCTGCTTTTTATAGTAGAAAAACCATAATAGTATAAATCAAGAAGCGCTCCTGACATTTGTTGAATCTTATCTAATCCTCTGGCTGTCTTTTGGCCTGAACTCATGATATATTTTCTGCGCATAGTTGGAATAGTGCTCGCGCCTGCAGGCCTATTTGGTTTCTTAAATCCCCCATATCCTACTGCTAAATATGACCTTAATTTATAGATTATAAATCTTGGAATCGCCAAGTAGAATCTGCGTGTTATAACAGGGGCATAGCTTGGATTTTTTCTCCAATAGCTACTTGTCTCTGCAATACAAAGTAGATGTATTAACTCAACTGGTATATCATCATATTTCTCAAAAATATTTTCTCTTAATTTTTCCTCACCCATATACATAGCTTCATTATTGCAATCCAAAATTATAAGGCCATAATTTGTGTATTCTGCATTTGTTGGTTTAATACTTGGCTCGCCATATTTATCAGCTCTACGCCTGTAGGGTGGTTCGATTCCTAAGCTCAATAATAATCTTATAGATAATGATTGTCTTACTTTTCGAATTACCTTAAAGCCTCTTTTTTTATCTTTTAAGAATCTCTCAAGTTTATCCAAATAAGAATATCCTCTTATATCAGAATAAGAATAAGCGGTGCTTTTGTTGTATCTCTTTGGTATTGCAAAGAAAATAGTATCTCCGTCTTGCAACTTCCAACTTGATATTTTATTAATAAATCTAAAAATTGTTGCCTGAGTGAAGCTAGTATAAGTTTCTGTTAATAAACCAACGCTTGCAAGACCTGACCACTTTAAGAATCTTCTTCTTTCTACTTTGAACTCCTGATTTCCCTTTATAGACTTACAAAGCCAATTTTTCGCCGAAGAAAGTAACGCAAAGAATCCTATGAATGAGGCTATTGTATAGATAATGGCTACGGCTGCAAGAAGTTCAATATTTTTCTGTGAAGCTAAATGATAGAAGGTGTATGCTATTGCGGCTGAGACAGCAATCACAGAAACCACAAACATTGGAGTTGATCTCAATAGTTCAAAGAAATTACTAATAACTTTAATTCTTGATCCCGGCTTTCTCTTAGTAAACAGCCAATCAATAGAAACAACTAAGAGCAAAATTAAAATAGAGGCAAGCTTTTTTAAACATCTATACATATAAGACAATGCAATCCAGATCGCAGTTATAATAGCCATAATATAGATATTCTTAGATAAAATATCCTTTATTGTTGAAAATAGCCTGCGATTTTTACTTGATCTAATATCTTTATTTATTTGATTTATTAATTCATTAAATCTGTCTTTTGCTTTTTCCGATTCTTCTGTGTTGGAAGAATTTATCTTAGGCTGAATAAGAAACATACTGTCTTTAATCTTTTCGTATCCCAGTCTTTTAGCAATATTTATAATTGCCAAAGCAACCTCTTTTCTTACTGCCTTATCTTCATCTTCTAAATAAGCCTTGATGTGATTCATTGAACCACTACCACCAATCTTTCCCATAGCATCTATTGCCTTGCGCTTAATTGTTGTGGATTTTTGGTCAATAAACTTTTCAATTTCATTAACAGCTTCTTTGTTTTTTAAGTCAGCTAATATTCCAATCATTTTAGCCTGAGCCTCAACATCCTTCTTTCTAGCTAAAGAAGCTGCCTTTTCAACCAAATCTTCATCAACTTCTAATAATCTCAAGATTTCATATCTTGCCTTCTCTCTTACTTCTGGATCTGAGTTCAGAATTCTGTCCAAATAGTATTCTAATTTTTTCTTGCTCTCAGATAGGTCTTGCCTTTTTGAGTCTGATTTCTCAAAAAGCTCTAATGCCTCAGCAGCCTTCTTTCTAACCTCTATATTTTCATCCACTTCAAAATGCTTAATTTTTTCTTTATATTCACTTAAATCCAAAGCAGCAATAATATCTATTATGTGCCATCTTATTGTCCAAAACATATCTGAAGAATCCCCTAAAAGTAACTTTATTGCATCCTCTTTGTTTTCAATTTGTTTTTTAATTATGGTCTTCAGCTTTTTATTGGCATCCCAACGAACTTTCTGATCACCATTGCCTAACTGCATTTTAAGAGAATTTATTAGGCCAAGTTCTTTTTCCTTATATTCGTCTTTGTTCAAAATACGCCTCAAGATTTTAAGCTTTGCTAAAATAATCTCAGTTTCTAATTCTTCTGGTGGAGAATGCATCTCCAATTCATTTACGGCCTCAAGAGATTTACTTGTCCCTACCTCTCCTAAGGTAATTACGGACTTAAGTTTTATCTCATAAAACCTATCATTAAGAGCTTCAATTACTATTGACTCAGCTAGCGCATCCTTTAAGCTTGCAAGAATATCTAAGATATGCCAGCGGACATTCACCCTATCGCTCAAAAGCCCTTCATCAAGCAAATAAATAAGCTCTTCTTTAAATTTGCCAAGACCTACTAAATTTTTCATTCTGTTCCAGATAGTTTGCGACTCATTAATAAGTCGTGTTATTCTTAATGAGGCAATCCAGCGCGCACTTTCTTCAGAATTTCCCAGTTGACTAATAAGTAATCTTAATTCCGACATTTCGTTTGCCCATGAATGCCTTACAGCATTCTCTCTTTCTTGAATTCCCAGAATTGCTTTTCTCAAAATCATTCTTAATTCACTATCAGAATTTCTTTCGATTTCAATTAGCTTGGCCAAAGATTCATTTGTTCCAATTCTCCCTATTGTTTCAATTGCCAAATTTCTTACCTCTGGCTTTATATCATTTAAAAACTTAAGAATATTCTTTTCGTACTTAGACTCTCCCAATTCCCTTAAAATTCTTATTATATGATATTTCTCATACCATCTTCCTGCGTCTATATTTTTTTCTAAATGCTCCAATAAAATCTGTCGTATGCCAAGATTCTGTTGGATTAGTTCTAAAATTTTGTTAGAATTTTTATATCTCTCAGTGATATCTTTGTTATTTAATTCTGATATAAGGGCTTCAAGTGTTCTTCTTTCATTTGAATCAACGACTAAGGTTGCCATTCTTCTCTGGATTTTAATAACGGCAACTTCTGCCGCTGACCTAACTTCTCCATTGATATCTTCTTTGAGCCCAATGATCTTCTTCAAAGAACTTTCGCTGCCTATTTCACCCAAAGTTTCTACGGCTCGCTCTCTCATCGATACATTTCTATCCTCAAGCAAAGGAATAATATAATATTCAAATGCAGAATTTTTTGCTTCAGAGAAAATCCTTAGAACATGGAAACGAACATACAATCTTTCATCTAAAAGATAGGGTTTTAGAATATCTGTCAGCGTAATATCATTCTTGAATAAATATAAAATCCTATCTGAAGCCTTCCAGCGTACAATTCGATCATGATCATCTAAGTCAAATATCAGCCTTTCAATCTCATTTTCATTATCCTCGATTTTCCCTATGTTGTGTAAACCCCAATTATTAAAATTCATTTTAGATGAAGAAATATAGTTTGAATATAAAGCAAAAGTCAGACTTATTAAACCTATAGCGATAAACCTCTTTGCGTATCTCTTAAAAAATAGCCAGCCTAAGAGTATCCTTACCCTTAAAAATGAAATTAGACTTTGCTCTCCCATTAGAATATGATGCTTTTTGCAGTAAGTGATTGCATTATTAATATCCTCCAGGAGCACCATTGCCTCTTTCTTGAATCCTCTCCTGTATAATGTAACTATATCTGACATTGTGTATTTATTATGGTGGACCTCCAAATTTTCAGAGCTACCGCAGCCTTTGAATCTGCATTTGCAGTCATCTCTTTCCTTGGCTCTATCAGACCACCTTCTATATTCTGAAGTACCTCTTAGAAACTTATTGATATCATTTCTTGAATCAAAAAGAACTGACTTGGATCTTTTCTTAATTCTTAAAATCCAATTTTTAATAAGAGGTGAAGAGCTGCTGCCTGGACTTTTGTCTCGTAGCTTATTTATCAGATTTTTTGTCTCCTCAACACTCTCTTGGCTATAAACAATCCATTCATTATTTATCTCTTCTTTTTGCATAAAGGCATTATTAAAATCATTTATTTTCTCTTGCTCATTTGCAGTCATCTGGTCATATCGGCTTAGCAACACACTTACTGCCATATAGTGAAGTTTCCAAGCATGCCTTCTATCTATTGACCAATCCCTGACATGATCTAGATTGAGATAATAAATCAATTGGTCGACATCAAGATGCCTACTATTTATCAAATTTTCTCTTAGCTCTATTCTTCTTTTTTGCGATCCCGTATCTGCGCATTCTATTTTGTACTCTTGAATCAGATAACTAGTTGAACTATCTTTATTGATAAGTAATCTGTAGCCTTTCATCTCCCTTATCATATTTTTTGTAAATTTTATATTCTGCCTATCACTACCAAAATAACCAAGTAGATCAATATCAGGAGTATTCAGGAAATCATTGAGTATCTTTAATAATTCAACTTTCTGCGAATCAACGAGTTTATCTTCAGCTCTTAATAAACAATTGCTTGCAAGGTAAAATTGTCTCCATGCAAAGTACGGGTTTAAACCCCAATTTTTATAATTCTTTAAATTAAGATAAGGCAAGAGCTTTCCATATGCAAAATATCTACTAAACTGCTCAACCTCCTCGTTTATCATATCCGACTCCTCAACAACTGAAACATTTAATAATGTTAAACTGGCTTGATTAAGCAACTTTAATATTTTATCAAATTTGAGGTCTTCTAATCTTATTAAAGAATAGCTGTAGATATCAAATAAAATCTGCCCTTTTATATCATCAAAAAGAACTTTAGAGTTAAGCATGACGTTTTGCAAAATCCATTCAATAGTGCTAACCATATCTTTCTTTAGTTCGTTTGTAAGTTTATTCTGCGAGGACCCGTCTTTTAATATTTCTAGAAATACGTCGCTTACCATTATTCTAACTTTCATATCAGGACTCTCCATTAGGTACTGATATAACAAGTCTACGGCTATTATGCCGCCATCTTTCAAGTTGTCTCTTGCAATCTCTCTAATATATGACTTCTCAAAATTCTCTAAATAATTTATTACTTGCCTATAATAGTAATAATAGACTTTGTCAAAGTCTTTCTTACTAAAGAAATCACTTCTAATTCTTTGATACTTCATAAAACTATCATTGTAATCCTTTAGGTAGGCTCTAGGAATATAGCCTTGAGAGAACAGAATTCCATAGGGATTGTACCTCCAGTGCCAAGGTTTTGGAGCAACCCCAATATGATTTTTCTCATGATAAGATAACTGAAATCCATAATCCATTGCGTTATAAGCTAACCATTGAGTTAGTTTTTGGTCTGAACCAGATTCGCTTATATCAATTGCGCATCTTAGATGTTCACTCATATTAAATGGGATTGTTGACTCTTGATATTTACTATTCATATCCTTATGCATACTTTTTGATTTCAGGGCTGAGACAAGCAATAAATCAACCCCTTCTCTCTTAGCAGCAATACTCATCTGTGCAAATGCCTTATAAACATCCGGGAAGATACCTTTGTTGCTTTCGCTTAATTCATATGCGCGATACTTATCAGCAATTTCTACTTCTTTATATTCTCCCTCTTTCCATACCTTTGACCAGTCAACTTGGAAATCACTCTCCTTTTGTTCTTCTTTTACCATATCATTAATCATCCAATGCTGGCCATAAAGCCTTGTCCTATCGACAATAGAATACAGCATTTGATTATCCTGCAAACTTAAACTCCTTAGGCTTGGGTATGATAAATAATAAATAGTGCGCATTGTCTGGTTGTATAAATCAGCGAAAGGAGTCACAATCATAAAAATTACAGTCGAGAGAAAAATTGCATGTTTAATATCTCTTTTTATCTTAAAGCTTCTCCTTTCAGGAAGGATTTTGCTCTTTATAAGATCAACTGTATTCTTATCCCACAAATTGATAAACAGTTTTATATGTTCTCTCTCGATCGCAAGATGGCCATCTCTAACTGCTTCTTTAAGAACTCTAATAAGCTTTTCTTGATTAACCCATTGCGCAGATTTCTTAAGTATTTCAACGGAAGAAATACGAACTTCAATGTCCTTATCTTCAATTAATAATCTTTTTACTAATTGAGGAATAATCAGATCATTACTGATATTAGCCAATAGCTTAACTGATTCTCTTCTCTTTAATACTTTCCTGGAATTCAACCCTAAAATAATTACCCCTAAAGCACGATCTGCAAAATTCTCCATAATTTCTCTAAGCTGCTTATACCCTATTGAATCCCTGAAAGAAGCTTCCTCAACCATTTTTTCAAAAAGCAATGAAAGCGTATCATCATCTGCAATCTTACCCAATATCCTCCTAGTAACATAGCGTACATGAGGTTCCCAATGATTTATTAACTTTTGTAATCCAGGAATTATAGGTTTGCCAATTTGAATTAATTCATCCTCAATACTGCAAGTATTGGTAAAATTGCATGATTCTAACTTTTTCAGAAGATATTTAATTTGTGCTTTTTTACTTCTTGGCCTGCTTTCAGATATTGATCCAAAAAACTTTCTAAAGAGATTTTTTATTGAAGCCAAATTTTGTTCTTCTTTTGTATTTGCTGCTTCATCAGGAACCTCTTTTTCTCTGGAATTAATCTGGCCTCTTTCTCCAGGCCTTTCTTCCTTAACTATATTTTGAGATTTTCTCAAAGATGTTTTTCTAGTGAAAAACGAATTGAAATTAAGTGGTGATGAAGATTCTTTACCTGCAGCTTTTTCTACTCTGTTTTGAAGGCTAATTCTTCTATTGATAATCCAAGGAATGAAACTTAACGCTCCTAACCCTATAAAAGAGTACCCCTTGTATCTTGTAGAATTGTAATTAGCAAGGAGACTCTTATCATCTTCGGAAAGAATATTGCTCCATTTTTTATTCTCTAAACCAAAATAATTAGTGAGGTATCTTACATAGTTTTTAACGTAATTTATAGTTTCGTTCTTTAAGACATCTGTCTGAATTAGTCTATTGTCATATCTTGACCATCTTGATTTCTTGATGCTGTCTACCCAATCAACACCATAATGGCTTACACTAGATTCTATGGCGACCTTGACATCTATATAGCCTCCATTATATGAAGCAATACTAGCTAATTCATATTCAGAGAATATTCGCTCTTTCTTCTCTAAGGAATTTAAATCTTCTTCAATAAGGCCTTCTTTATAATCTCCATGATCGAATCTGTAAAACTTATCCCATAAGAAGAATAGATAGGTAAAGCCTATTTGCTGATTGTAAACTTTATTTTGAATAATCCGTTTTTCAATGATCTTTATAAATCCGCCTTCTTGATTAATAAAATTTTCGAACTGACTTGGGTTATCATATACTATATCAATATCTTGCTTTCTAATAAGTCGGATAATTTCATCTGTTTTAGTGCCATTTTCTTCAGAACCTTCGATAAAATATTTCAGAATCTTCATTCTAAGCTGAAATTTAAGCAATGACATCTGTGCATCTGCAGCATTTATTCTTCTCTGATTTTCATAATCAGTATATTCAAAGTCATTAGTCCACCTAATGCACTTTGCAATCTCTTTCGCCAGATCCATGACAGCTCCTATTCTTATCTGGTTTTTCACTAAATAAGTAACTACTTGAGTAACTCCTATTGCTTGCCAATTAGACTTCCTGACTCTTGAAACGCCGTTCTTAAATTCACTCTGGCAATTTCTTGATTCAAGGTACATCATACCAAGTGCCATTCTCTTAAACTGCTGTTCAAAGTCACTTATATATTTTTTATAATAACCATTTTTGCTTATGATTTCTTTTGCAGTTTCAATAAAATCTTCTACAACCTGATAAGTTAAAGAAT
>JBFZAD010000050.1:0-6248 GCA_041309125.1 Candidatus Omnitrophota bacterium | reverse complement strand
GGGTACATTTGACTTTGCCCTGATGTACATACCTTCTGAAAATGTATATTATGAAATAATAATAAAAGAGGATTTTTTGAATTTTTCTATTTCCAAAAAGGTCATTCCAGTTTCCCCCAATACCTTCTATGCATATCTTCAGGCGATACTATTAGGCTTGAGAGGCCTTCAGGTTGAGAAGAATGCAGAAAAGATCCTTGAAAATCTTACTCGTATGGATGGCGATCTAAAGAAGATTAGAGAAGATTTTAGGGTATTGGGAAGCCATTTATCTAATGCCAACATAAAGTTTGAAGATGTTAATAAGAAGCTAGAAAGATTTTCCGATAAGCTATTAATTAGTCAAGAAGAAAAGAAATTAGAGTAGAGAGAGAATTATAATGAGCGACTTTAAAAATCATCCTGGATTGGCCGCAGTGCTTTCTTTTATATTTAATGGCCTTGGCCAATTATATAATGGAGATATAAAAAAGGGGCTGGTGTGTATGTCTTTGTCGGCACTGGGAATGTTCATTGTTATATTTTCTGCAATTCTTGTTGGGTTTAATCTGTATACATTAAAAACCATAACAGGTAGTACTATTATTGGTTTAATAGCCTTACTTTTGGGCATAGTTATTCTTGCCATTGTTGGCATTTACAGCATTAATGATGCATATAAAAGAGCAAGTGATTATAAATAATTCTTTAACCAAAACTATGGATGAATCAACAACTTATTAAACATAAGCTTGGTTATCAATTCAAGCCATTCCTGGAGCTGGGTGTCTTTGCGGCCTTTTCAAACAGGCAATTGGATTTTTCCTCAAAGGATATAAACTCTCAAAAGAATATTTCTAAATTTTTTAAAGAGTTTAAGTTCTCTTCTTCTAATCTAGTCCTTCCAGAGCAGGTCCATGGGACAAATATTGCAGAGCTCGATCAAAGTTATTTTCTAAAAAAAATAAAAACAAAGATACCCCAGACTGATATTTTAGTCAGTTCCTGCGAGGGTGTGTCTTTGGGTGTTCTTACCGCTGACTGCCTTTCAATATTTGTATTTGACGAGGTCAAGAAGATTATAGCGATAATACATGCAGGATGGAAAGGAACAAGGTTTAATATAGTGCATAATGCACTTATGTATTTAAAGAGGAGATTTAAAACTAAATTCAGCGACCTGCACGTTGGGCTAGGTCCTTGTATAAGAAGTTGTTGCTATGAGGTAGGAAGCGATCTATTAAGTTTCTTTCCTGATCATATAAAAAAAAGAGACAATAAATTATATCTTGACCTTATCAGGGCAAACAGGCTTTCTTTAGAAAATCTCGGAGTCAGTAAAGAAAAAATATATGATTCAAATCTATGCACATCGTGTAACCCGGATACTTTATTTTACCATAGATTAGAAAAGGCCTCTTTCGGCAGGATGCTTGCAGTCATTTCAAGGAGCAATATATGAACCTTGGCAAGATGATAGAAGAAAATGGCCGCGCACACGCTGATAGTCCTGCAGTGATCTTTAAGAATAAGATCACCAGATACAACGATTTATCCAGGTTTGTCTCTAATCTGGCGCAGAGCCTTGTAGAATTAGGGATTAAAAAAGGCGATAAGGTAGCAATATTATCCAAGAACAGCCTCGAATTTATTATTAGCTATTTTGCAATTGTAAAGATTGGCGCGGTGGCCGTGCCCTTAAACTTCATGCTAAAGTCAGATGAATTAAAATTCATTTTGGAAGATTCACAATCAGTCTGCCTTATAGCACAGGGATACTTTTTAGATGTGGCAAAAAATTTAAGGCTAAGATTAGACACACTTAGGTTGTTGGTAATGATCCAGGAGAAACATGAAGATGCAACAAAGAATTTTTACGATTTGATAAAAAACAGACAATTAAAATCCAATATTGAAGTTGATGAGAATGAACCCGCAGCAATACTGTATACTTCAGGTACAACCGGGCACCCAAAGGGTGCTATACTCACTCATAAAAACCTTATTTCAAATATAAGGGCATGTATCTCCCCGATAGGAGCAACTAACAAAGAAAATGTTATATGTATATTGCCAATGTTTCATTCATTTGCCTGGACTGTATGTACGATGTTGCCTTTATATCTTGGAGCAAGAACTACAGTCATGGAGGGTATACAGCCATTCAAAGAGGTAATTAAGGCAGTTATCAAGTGGAGGGTGAGTATATTTGTCGCTGTTCCGACAATCTATTCGATATTAGCCGAATTAAGGATTTCAAGAATCTTGAGATTTCCCTTTATCTTAAAGTTACTTTTACCCGTTAGGCTATGCATATCAGGAGCAGCAGCATTGCCGATAGAGGTATTGAAAAAATTTCAGCATAAGTTTCATATTCCGTTGTTAGAAGGATATGGGTTGACAGAGGCTTCCCCTGTAGTTACGATTAGTCCCTTTAAGGGTAAGCATAAGCCAGGCTCAATAGGACCCGCTTTAGAAAATGTTATTGTTAGGGTTGCCGATGAGAGAGATAGGGATGTAAGACATGGCGAGGTAGGTGAGTTGTTAGTAAAAGGGCCCAATGTTATGAAGGGCTATTACAACTTAGAAGAAGAGACAAAGGCCACATTAAAAGATGGCTGGCTTCATACTGGAGATTTGGCAAAGATGGATGAGGATGGCTATGTATATATAATAGACAGAAAAAAAGATATGATAAACGTTGCAGGGCTTAAGGTGTATCCTCGGGAGGTTGAGGAAATTTTGTATCAGCATCCTAAGGTAAAGGAGGCAGCTGTCGTAGCTGTTAAGGATGTGCATAAGGGAGAGATACCCAAGGCCTTTGTATCCTTGAAAGAGAATGAATCGGTTTCAGAACAGGAATTAATAAAATTCTGTCGTCAAAAAATAGCCACCTATAAGGTACCTCATCAGATCGAATTTAGAGAGAGTCTGCCAAAGACTTCGACCGGTAAGATATTAAAAAGAGTATTGAAATAGTTTGGAGTTTGGAGTTTGGAGTTTGGTTTGGTAATTTAAACCCTCCTAACTCCTAACTCCCAACTCCTAACTAAGAGCATTAAATATGCAGGAATACAATATCATACAAAACTTGACAAAAAGGGCGCGTTCCGTTCGCCAAATGCAGGCCTCTATCGATGGAGAGCTTACTGAAATGGAGCAAGCAATCGAATCTCTTATTTATGATGCTGATTCTCTAAATGTAATACTTGCGCATGTGCAATCCAAGGAAGAGAATAAAGCAGGAAATAGAACTTTAAAAGGAGAGGCATAAATGTACATAAATGTGGTAATTCCTTTGATAGGTGGTTTTATATTGTTAGGAATAGCAATTATTTTTGCAAAAACTTATTTCTCTAAATCATCATCTGCGCATGAGATTGACAATTCATCTAATGAGACAAAAAGATCCAAAGACGAAGAACAAGATTTAAGGATGGAGCTTGCTAAAAAAAATGCCCTGCTTATGAAATCAGATCAGGAAATAGCAAATCTTAAGTCTGAAATTAAGTTATTGAATGAAAAGGCACAGCAAGGCTCAGGCAGTGATCAGAAAGGGCAAGGCGAAGCGAGAAGGCTGGCAATGCAGTTAGAAGATGCAAATAATGAAATAAAAAAGTTAGAGGATCAGCTGAAGGGTTTAAAAAGAATTGAATCTGATCTTGAGTGGTTAGAAAAGGCAACGGCCGTACAAAGAGAGACTGCAGATGATTTGAGCGGAAGATTAGAGCAGTATAAGAAAAAAATAGATCAGTTGAAGGAAAAATTAAAAGAAAACGAAACTTTAGCAACAAAATCTTCAGTAAACAAGGCATTAACAAAATAATTCACAGGGGGGTATTAATATGGCAAAGATAATTGTTATTTATTATTCTCAGAGCGGCAATACGAAAAAGATGGCAGAATTAATCGCAGATTCAATTAAGAAAGAAAAGCTGGAGGTTGATTTAAATGAGGTAGGCCAGGTAAAGCCGCAGGATTTGATGAAATACGATGGAATAATCGTGGGTTCACCTACATATTATGGCTCAATGAGCTATCAGATAAAGCAGCTTTTTGATGAGTCAGTAAAGTATCACGGAAAACTAGATGGTAAAGTAGGATCTGCCTTTAGCACGGCAGCAAATATAGCAGGCGGAAATGAGACCACAATACTTGATATCTTGAATGCAATGTTGATACATGGAATGATTATTCAAGGAGACCCGCTAGGTGATCATTATGGCCCTGTTTCAATCGGCAGCCCTGACGCACGGGTCCAGAAAGAGTGCGACCGTTTTGGTAAGCGCCTTGCAAATTTGATAAAAAAAGTTACAAAGTAGAATGAGAGGTAATAATATGATAGTAGTTTTTGTGACTGTCAAAGATAAGAAAGAGGCCAAATTTATAGCAGGCGGCCTGCTTAAAGAAAAGCTTGCAGCCTGCGTCAATATAGTGGATAATATAGAATCTCTTTTTTGGTGGCAGGGAAAGATTGACAATGCAAGAGAGTGTTTGTTAATAATAAAGTCAAGAGAAAGCTTGCTTAAAAAGATTATTAAGAAGGTGAAAGACCTTCACAGTTATACGTGTCCTGAGATAATTGCACTTTCAATAATTGGCGGCAATAAGGATTATCTGGACTGGATAGAAGATTCAGTAAAAAAATAAATAATGACAACAGATTTGCTTCAATTGCAGGGTACGCCCTTTGATTTTATAGTTGCCTTTTTTGCAGGGCTGTTAATGAGTTTTACCCCATGTGTATATCCCCTGATTCCTATAACAGTTGGTTATATAGGGGCAAAAGGCGCTAGTTCGCGATTTAAGGGTTTTCAATTAAGCACTATTTATGTGCTAGGTATTGCAGTTACATATTCTTGTCTTGGTCTCATTGCATCATTGACAGGTAGGTTGTTTGGCTTTGTTGTCCCTGGATATATAACCAATTTTGCCATTGCAAATGTATGCATTATAGCTGGCCTTTTCGTATTAGAGGTTTTTAGGCTTCCAGCCCCATTAATCATAAAGAGTCCGCTTGAGAAAAGAAAGGGATTTCTGGGTGCATTTATAATGGGAGTGTTTTCAGCCTTTGCCATTAGCCCTTGTGTCTCTCCGGTGTTGGGCGGCATTTTGTCTATTGTGGCGACTAGAAAAAGCATATTATTCGGGATGAGCCTGTTATTTATTTTTGCTTATGGGGCAGGCGCAACCTTAATTATAGCCGGGACATTTAGCGGGGTATTGGCTGCTTTCCCTAGGTCAGGAAAATGGCTTGAGATTATAAAAAAAATCTATGGTATCATATTAATAGTAGCTGGAGAATACTTTTTAATAGAATCCGGAAAGGGGTTACTCTGATGAAAAAATTAATAATGGTCATTGTAATGTTTTTATTTTTTGTATTTGGATCATATGCCCAGGTAGCAGATGTCAAGGCGCCATACTTTAGCCTCTATGATTTAAAAGGCAATAAGGTTTCCATTTCTGATTTTAAGGATAAGTATGTGGGTTTATTTTTCTGGACAACTCGTTGCCCGTATTGCGTTGTGGAGTTAAAAAGAATAAAAGATAAATGCCAGTATTTTGATGAAGCTAATTTTACAATGCTGGCTATAAATATCGGAGAGAGTAAAAATAGGGTTGAAAAGTTTCTTAAGAAAAATCCCATATGTTTCAATGTGCTTTTTGATCCAGAGGGTGTAGCTGCGTTTAGATATGATCTCATGGGAGTACCAGCCATATTTATAATCAACAAAGAAGGCTCCATTATATATGACGGCTATAGCTTTCCAAATAACCTAAATAAATATTTAAAGTAAGCATACCTTAACGGAAAGACACAAAAATAAGCTAAAGGATATGGAGAGAAAAAATTTATCTCTGCTAATGGATTTATATGAGCTTACAATGGCAGAGGTTTATTTTACAAATAATAGAGGTTTAACAGCAACCTTTGATTTATTCGTTAGAAACCTCCCCAAGAGCCGTTCATTCCTTGTTGCTGCAGGATTAGAAGACTGTCTGGATTTTTTAAGTAATTTTAAATTCAGCCAGGATGATATCAGTTATTTAAAAGGCCTTAGGCTTTTTTCAAAAGAATTTTTGAGATATCTATCTAATTTAAAGTTTACAGGCCAGGTATGGGCAATGCCTGAAGGGACAATATTTTTCCCAAACGAGCCAATTATTAGGGTAACGGCACCTATTATTGAAGCACAGATCATAGAAAGCTACCTGTTAAATACTATAAATATCCAAACTACCATTGCATCTAAGGCGATACGGGT
>JBFZAD010000049.1:0-4030 GCA_041309125.1 Candidatus Omnitrophota bacterium | reverse complement strand
CCAAGGCCTGCCAGAATAATTGCTACAATATTAAATACTAGATCATAAAAAATAGCAAAGATTACTAAAAGTATAAGAGGTATGGAAGTAATAATTCTTTTTATCAACATAATTAATTAATAATATTAAATTCCACCAAATCTGCGCTTTCTTGTTTGATATTCAAGCAAGGCCTTATTGAATTCATCTCTGCCAAAATCAGGCCATAGTACTTCTGTAAAATAGAGCTCAGCATAAGAAATCTGCCATAATAAGAAATTACTTACTCTTTGTTCTCCGCTTGTCCTTATTAGTAAATCAGGATCAGAAAAATCCTTTGTATATAAAAATTCTGAAAAGACTTTTTCATTTATCTCTTCAGGCCTAAGATCCTCCTGTTGGATCTTCTTTAGTAGAGAATAGACTGCGTCAACTATCTCCGCACGGCTTCCATAATTAAATGCTACATTCAACGTGAAAGAATCATTCTTTTTCGTTATCTGAACTGCATTCTGGATTTCATCCCAAAGATAATTAGGTATTGGCTCTCTCCTGCCGATTACATTAATCCGGATATTATTCTCTACAAAATCTTTGAGTCTTTTCTTTAAGAAATCTCCCAGGGCATGCATCAGCATGTCAATTTCTTCTTTTGGACGTGACCAGTTCTCTGTTGAGAATGCATATATAGTAAGTACTTTGACTCCTAAATCTTTAGCAATCTTTATTACATCTTCTATTTTCTTGATGCCTTCTCTATGCCCTGCAATTCTCGGAAGACCTCTTTTTTTGGCCCAACGTCCATTGCCATCCATAATTATTGCAACATGTTCTGGGATATTATTTAATTCCATTATATTTCAGAAGCTTACAAAAAAGGGGGATTTTGATATCCCCCACTCTTGGTGTCCGGACAGAGAAAACGCAAGAATTTATTTTGACGAACCAGGACCTGATTTTGTATCATCCGTTAACGCATCTTTCAGATCATCCTCCAAAGTTTCTTTAAGCTTACCTAGCTTGTTGAGCTCATCTTTCAAAGAGTCAACCTCTTGCTGTGACTTTAAAAAAGCCTCATTCATTGCTTCATAAGCACTCTTTGATTTAGCAATCTCTTGCTCAAATTCTTGTTTCATCCTATCCCAGCGCTCTTTGTCTCTTTCAACAATTATAATCTTCTCTTCCATTTCCAAACGGTTTCTTAATTCTGATTGGCGCTGAGTCTCCTTATTGGTTAATTTTACGCTTAAACTAATTGTAGAAAGTATGAAAATAACATTAAGAATTAATAATATTAAAATTACTCTTATTTTTAAGTTCTCTTCCATGAATTAATCCTTGGTTTAAATAATTATTAACTATTTTAAGTTTTCTTCTGGCTCTAAAAGCTTCTCTTGCTCTTGATGTGTCTTAACTTTTGTAGTCTTGGGCAATACAACTATCTCTACTCTCCTATTGAATTGTTGACCCTCTACGCTATCATTACTAGCGATAGGTCTCTGCTGGCCGTATCCAATCGCAGCAACTCTTTCCTCTGAAATACTCCTCTCCTGCACAAGATAACGCAGAACACTCAATGCCCTCTGTGTAGATAATTCCCAATTGTCTTTCCAAGGAGAAAATTTAATAGGTTCGTTATCGGTATGACCCTCAATGCCTATATCGAACTCGGGCACATTTTCCTTTAAGACCTTTGCAACCTTGTCTAAAATTGAAAATGCATTTGGCCTAATTTTTGCTTTGCCAGAATCAAATAATATGTCTGCAACAAATGTAATAACCAAGCCCTTCTCCATTCTTTCAAGTCTGACCTGTTTGTCTTTTATCTCCTGGCTTAATCTATCTTGCAATATCCTTTGTGCTTGGGAAAGCCTATCAAGCTGTTGGGAAAGATCTTGTATCTTCTCTATATCTGAACGTCTTCCTTTCTGAAATACCACTGTACAGCCAGTTAGAAAAAACGTAAAAGACAATAAAAATAAAATAATCACAATTACTTTGTTATTTATCATAATCTCCCCCATTTTTTGTATTATTTAAATAGGAAAATAATGTAGGTAAGTTATTTAATATTAACACACAGAAAATATAAAGTCAAGAAAAATTGGCAATCTGTATTCGTATATGATTAACGAAAGATGGTCTGTTCCCTTTTGGATCCAACTGAAATAATGGAAATTCTCGTACTAAGCATATCCTCTAAAACCATTATATAGTCACGGGCCTCATGAGGCAATTCATTAAATCTCTTTACCTCGCTTGTATTTTCCATCCAGCCTGGGTATTGCTTATATACTGGCTTTGCCTTTACTAGGGCGTCCAAATCAGCTGGAAATTCTTTCAACAAACTACTTTTATATCTATATCCAATGCATATATTTATATTTTTTAAATTATCCAAGACATCTAATTTCATTATCGCAATTTCATTTACACCGTTTAACCTTACAGAGGATTTAGCCATAACAGCATCAAACCAACCGCACCTACGAGGTCTACCAGTAGTTGCACCATACTCATGTCCTTTATTTCTGATTCTTTGCATAAGCATTTCCGGAAACTGTGCAGGAAATGGCCCCTCCCCAACTCTGGTAGTATATGCCTTTAAAACCCCTATTATATTATCTATTCGCAGAGGTGGCACGCCTGCTCCTATACATGCACCCGCAGAAGTAGTAGAAGAACTAGTTACAAATGGATAAGTACCAAAATCTATATCTAGAAATGTGCCTTGCGCCCCCTCGAATAGTATTGACTTTTTTTCTCTAATGGCTCTATCTAAGATGATTTCAGTGCGCTTTATGAATTTTTTCAGCTGTCTTCCATATTCAAGATATTCTTTATAGATCTTTTCAAATCTGAAACCAGAATGTTTATATACATTTTTAAAAATAGAATTTTTTTCTAAAAGATTATATTTTAGCTTAGTCCTTAATACGTCTGAATTCAATAAATCGACAGCCCTTATTCCACAACGGCTAATTTTATCTGAATAGCAAGGCCCTATACCCCTGCCTGTTGTTCCTATCTTTTGACCATGCTTTTTCTCCCTTAAAACATCCAAAATCCTATGATATGGAAAAATGATATGTGCATGCTCTGAAATGAAAAACCTTTCATCAATTTCAATATTTCTTTCTCTTACAAATTTAAGCTCTCCTAGAAGGGCACAAGGATCAACCACTACCCCGTTACCGATTATGCAAATCTTACTTTTATGCAGGATACCTGAAGGTATTAGATGAAAGATAAACTCTTGGCCATCTACAACTACCGTATGCCCTGCATTATTCCCACCCTGGTAACGCACAATGAAGTCTTTATCTTTGGCCAGTATATCAATTATCTTGCCCTTGCCTTCATCGCCCCATTGTAAACCTACAACTATTGTGTTTGACATAAGAGAGATTAATAATAAATAATGAAAAATTAAAAATTATGGAGACATTGTGAAAATCCTGTGCGCGACTTTTGGATACTTTGCAATGAATTTTAATTCATCTTCAGTCAATGGTTTCTGATTGTGTACATTTGCATATCGCACAAGCTCTAAAATTTCTGCCGCCTCTTTATCATCATGGAATACAATTTCCATATTCTCATATACGTTTCTAAAACCCTTAATCCCAGAATATTCTCCCGCGGTAATTTTTCTGCCTGTTTCAATTATCTCAGGCTCTCCTCGGCCTAATTCCTCGTAATCATAAAGTTCGTAATTTCTCCTGTCTTTTAAGGCACCGTCTGCATGTATGCCTGATTCGTGTGCAAAGGCATTTGAACCCACTCCGGGTTGATTTATTGGTATGGGGACGCCAAAGGCATATGAGGCATATTTACAAATCTTCCATGCCATTTTTAAATCTATTCTGGGATCTAATAGATATTTATCTTTTACTCCATCTGCAAATTTTAATGCCAATATCAAACTGACGATATCTGCATTGCCGGCACGTTCTCCCATTCCATTGACGCAGGTATTAATATAGCTATCAAACCCAGCATCATTGCAGGCCATTGCCCCTGCGATAGAATTTGCCACGACCATACCAAG
>JBFZAD010000048.1:0-2989 GCA_041309125.1 Candidatus Omnitrophota bacterium | reverse complement strand
AAGGCAGCTACTGCCACAGCTACTAAATAAAAATGAAAAGAACTAAAGAGAAGGCAAGGAAGTCAAGGCACGCAAGGATCAGAAAAAGAATTACTGGCACTCAAGAAAGACCCAGACTTTTTGTTTTTAGGAGCCTGAATAATTTGCATGCAACGATTATCGATGACGTCAATAAAAATATTTTGCTAACTCTGTCTACAGGTAGCAAAGACATGAGATCAAAGTGTCATTACGGAGGGAATAAGAAGGCCGCAGAAATCCTAGGAGAGGAATTTGCAAAATTGGCAGTAAAAAAAGGAATTACAAACATTTCTTTTGATAGAGGTGGCTATTTATACCACGGAAGGGTTGCTGCTTTTGCAGAAGCTGCACGAAAAAGCGGCCTAAAATTCTAAAAAATATGGATGCTAAAAATTATAAACAAAAGCAAGATACAAAATTAGATACTTCACTCAAGGATGGTTCAGTACCATTTGTAGAAAAGATTGTTGCAATCAATAGAATTGCCAAGGTTACCAAGGGTGGTAAAAGACTCTCATTTAGCGCCCTGGCAGTTGTAGGTGATACGAATGGAAAGGTGGGCTATAGCCTTGGAAAATCCAATGAAGTTGCAACTGCAATAAGGAAGGCTATCCTCCAGGCAAAGAAGAACATATATACAATAAAATTATCTAAATCAACTATCTCTCATGAGATTATTGGAAGATTTGGAGCCTGCAAGGTATTATTAAAACCTGCCTCTGAAGGAACTGGGGTTATTGCAGCACATTCTGTAAGAGCCGTCTGTGATGCAGTCGGAATAAGAGATATACTCACTAAATGCCTAAAATCTACAAACCCTACAAATGTTGTCAAGGCTACAATAGACGGTTTGTTAAGATTAAAGAATCCTTAAATATGGACCTAAGCAAATTGCAAGCTCCTACTGGAGCAAACAGGAAGGAAAAGATCAAGGGAAGAGGCCCTGGTTCTGGCAAGGGCGGCACTTCAACTAGAGGGATGAAGGGTCAGACTTCCCGTTCAGGAAGAGCCACATATATTGGTTTTGAAGGCGGACAGATGCCTCTCATAAGGAGAGTTCCAAAGAGGGGATTTGCTTCCAAAGTAGATAACGAATTCCAGATAATTAATATAAACGCAATAAGTAGATTTAAGGAGAATACAGTTATAGATCAAGCCTTTTTAAAAGAAAAGGGCCTTATTGATAGATCGGGTCAAAAGACAAAACTGCTTTCTGAGGGGAATATCAAGCATCCTTTGCACATAAAGATTCATGCGGTTTCAAAAAAGGCAAAAGAAAAGATTGAAAATGCAGGCGGTAAAATAGAAATAGTCAGCGAACTTAGTAAAACAATTTCAAAGAAGGATAATAATAGTTAATGCTGAACGTCAAATCTTTTTCTAATATCTTTAGGATCCCGGATCTTAAGAGAAAGTTTTTAGTAACAATTGCCTTGCTGGCTGTTTATAGAGTTGGTTGTTTTATACCCGTTCCGGGAATTGACAGTGGTGCACTTGCAGATTTCTTCCAGAAACAAAGTCAAGCACAGGGTGGTTCTATATTTGGGATCCTCAATATGTTTTCAGGTGGTGCTATTGAAAATGCAACTGTGTTTGCATTAGGGATCATGCCATATATATCCTGCAGTATCATCATACAGCTTTTAACTGCAGTTATACCTGCCCTTGAGAAATTGTCAAAAGAAGGCAAAAGCGGTTACGAAAAGATAAATCAGTTTACTCGCTATGGTACGGTTTTTCTTTGTATGTTTCAGGCATTTCTGATAGCGAAGTGGCTTGAATCTCCTTCTCAATTTGGCGATACAGGCATTGTTATGCATCCTGGCCTTGGATTTAAGCTTTTAACAATGCTGACCCTTACAACAGGAACAATGGTTATTATGTGGATGGGAGAACAAATACAGGAAAATGGCATTGGAAACGGCATATCATTAATTATCGCAGCAGGAATTATATCAAGATTTCCAAATGCGCTTATACAGCTATTTCAACTTATAAAACTTGGAGAGTTGCTTATGCCTGTCTTGTTTATCATGCTGGCTTTATTCGTTATAGTAGTTTTAGCAGTGACATTTGTAACTCAAGGCCAAAGAAGGATACCCGTCCAATACGCAAGGAGAATTGTAGGTAGAAAGATAATGGGTGGCCAATCCACATATCTGCCTATCAAGGTAGATACATCGGGTGTTATTGCGATTATACTTGCGCAGATAATAATTCTTTTTCCTGCGACAATTGCAACATTCATACCTAATGCTTCTATAAGAAACTTTGCTAACATTTTAATGCGAGGACATTTTATCTATTATATTTTAAATGCCCTCTTAATTGTATTTTTCTGTTATTTTTATACAGCATTGATGTTTAACCCTATTGATATTTCAAATAATATGAAGAAATATGGAGGCTTTATTCCTGGCGTGCGGCCTGGAAAGCCGACCACTGATTTTTTAATCTTTGTTCTAAATAGAATAACTCTTGTAGGAGCTTTGTTCATTGCCATCATTGCAGTCTTTCCCGACATAATTATGGCAGGGCTTAAAGTTCCATACTCTGTAGCTTCATTTTTTGGAGGAACCGGAATACTGATTATTGTTGGAGTTATGCTAGATAGTCTCAAACAGCTACAATCACAACTATTAATGCATCACTATGAAGGTTTTATAAAGACTGGAATCAGAGGCAGGAGAACATAGTGAATATTATATTACTGGGCCCTCCTGGAGCAGGCAAGGGAACGCAGGCCGTTAGATTAAGCAAGGAATTTAACCTTGTGCATATATCAACCGGAGATCTATTGAGACAGGCTGTCAAAGATAATACAAAGCTAGGGGTAATGGCCAAAGGGTATATGGACAAGGGTAAACTCGTTCCCGATGATATAGTAACAGAATTGGTTGTTTCTGGAGTCGGTGAAAAGAATTCAAAAGATGGGTTTATTCTCGACGGATTTCCAAGAAACACCAAA
>JBFZAD010000047.1:0-9304 GCA_041309125.1 Candidatus Omnitrophota bacterium | reverse complement strand
GGAAGGCGATGAAACAGGCCTGCCAAATCCAAGAAGGGCATTGGCCGTCTTTTCTATAATTCGCTATATTACTTTTGATGAGGCAATCAGATTCATAGATTTGCATTATTTTGGAATAGCGGAAGAAATAAGAAGATACATATCTCCTGAACAAAATAATAAGTATTCACAAATAAACGCAAAAAAGAAGGAAGTTCTAATAATTTATTTGAATTGGGTCTTCAATGTTGAAGTCGGGATTGAGAATATTATTAGTGTAAGAACCAAGGGGAAAAGAAAAGAATCAGAAGAAAGTCAAAAGGCAAAAGAGATGGTTCAGCTAAATCAAAACCGCAAGGATGAGATTATTGGCGAAGAGCTGCCCAAGGCAGAGCCAGAAGCAAAAGCCGGTTCTAATGAAGAGTTGAAAGAGCTATTTAGTGCTTCCATAGAATCTTTAGTACTTTGGCTATGCGGCGAGAGAGTAAATGGTATTACTGGTTACTGTGACTGGGATTTGACTAAAATGTTGGGCTATCGAGAAGAGTATCTTTCGCATCTAAAGGATATGTTAGGAGAGGTTATCAATGAATTAAGAAATTACAAATCTAAGTATGGCTTTAGCTTTTTTACAGCATATAAAGAACAGATGGCTCAAGAAGTTTTTAAATATTTGCTTAGCAATAAACATCCCATATTAGATAAGAAAATCGGAGAACTAAGAATAAGTGAATATGTTAAGGAATTCTTTAAGAGTACTAAAGAGCATTTGGATGAATTAGATAATATGTTTAGAGAGATAACCCAAGAAAATTATAAAAAGGGTGTAGCAAGCCACTATATAGATGAGATAAGAAAGAGGTTGCGTATTATTAAGGCGTTTCGATATTCCCTTATAGATGAATATGATATTTTGTCAAAAGATTATGAAATTAAAATTAGAGATAAGGTGTTTTCTTTTCCAGGAGAAGCAGCAAGAAGAGCAAATGAAATCTTAGAGCAAATGGAAACACAGATAAATAATGTAATCGCAAAAGAGAGGGAAGGGGAAACATCTATAGTTGAGCTTTATAGATTAAGCGGAAAGATTAATAGGGGAGAAGTTTTTGCATTGCCTTTTGAAGTATCGAGAAGGTTGGATTCTGAAGAGAAACAGAACTTTGAAAGAGAGCACAAGAGGAACAAGGTTTTACTATACAGGAGAATTAACGAAAGAAAGGACTTAGCAAGAAAAGGAAGAATTAATAAATTGCCAGGAGAATACTCTAGCGCAGAGGCTTTGATTTATTTAACTGAAAATCTCCTTCTGGAAGTGAGGTTGATATGCCGTTTTAATATACTAGATGGGAATTTGGCGAGACTGAAGATGGCAATAAGGTCAATATCCTCAACTGATATGCTATTAGAGGATTTTTGTGATTTAGGTAACAGCATCATTTCAAAAATAAGATTGGCCTTGTTCAAGAAAGAACAAGAGCAATACAATATAGAAGCACGAGATACCCTAAAACAATTGGCTGAACAGTTAAATGCGGCGTATAAGGAGAAGACCGAAAAAGTATATATATATGCTGTTCAGGCGCAAAGAAATAACCTCGAAGTTGGTTGGGAGAATGCAGATAAATCGGACACATTAGAAACCATTGTACCGCAGGCAGAGATACCTGAATATATGCTCGTTGAAGGACTTAATAAATTTATATACCGTACAATAGACGCAGTTCCTATTATGTATGAAAGAGAGCCTTCGAAATTGGCATTTGGTTTCTCTATCAAGAAGGCAGGCAATAAGAATTTAGAATTAATTATGAGGGGGCTAGCAGGAACAATAACGCTTAAAATAATCTTTGAATCGGTATTTAGAGATAAAGTCTTGGGTTTTAACTGTGAATATTTTGGCAATAAGGTTTTTGGAAGGCTTGAGCAAGGCTATTCACTTTCTCAAGAAAAGGCAAGAATTTTGCGTGGTGAGAAGATTAAGGCATGGGTTTTGGCAAAAGAAGATAATGTCGCATATGAATTTATGTCGGAAAGCATCGATGAGAAAATAAAACAAAAACAAAGGGAAGATTTCAACAAACAGAAACAAGGATTTGGCGGAGGCAGGCCAATCTATTCATATGGTACTAAGAAAGAAGAGTTAACGAATATACAGAAAAAGGGAGCAGAGCGTAAAGAGGCAGAGCGCAGAAAAGCCTTGGAATTGGCAGAAAGATATGCTGCACAGGCAAAGGCAGTGAAGGAGACTGAGACGAAGGATGATGGACGAAAGACGACAGACGAGAATAATAATTCAAGCAGTCCGATGGACAACGGTGGCAGCATAAAAGGTCACAAAGTCACAAGTCACAAGGTCACACGTAACGAAGGACGAGAGACGAAAGGACGAGAGACGAAAGGACGATGGACGATAGGCGAGGATAGTAGCTTTAATAGCAGAGTCGACAACTACGGCAGCTCGCCTGTATACAATTCTATCGATAATAAAAGCATTCTCATTATCAAAGGTATATCTATCTTATTAACTAGTTGTCTAGGAGTATTATTTGGCTATAGCATCTCCTGGGCAGGTTGGGTGGCTGCTGCTGTAGAGAAGTTGGCTTGGGGTTTTTTGTTATGGATCAGTACGCTGCTCGCACTTGGAACTGTTACAACAATAACAGGAATCTTGAAATACATAAAGGCAAATAGTTTTTCAGATAGTCCTAATGAAAACGACTATTTTAATGAGTTAAGCGCTAAGCTCAAAACCGTTGGAAAAAAGATTCTTATAATTGCCAAACAAGAATATCCTCATCTACGAGATGCAGAGTTTACCTTAAAGGTGGTAGAGGGTAATAAAAGAGCATATACATTGATATATCAGGAGTGTTCGTATGGTGAGAGCGAGAACAAAGAAATAACAATTTATATCGGTGATTGGTGGCTATCCCACAAAGCACTTGAAGGGCAGCTAGCTTATTTAATAGCACATGAAATTGGGCATGCCGCTGAGAGAGTGAGCACTTATAATTTATGTAAGTATTTCAGCGCTTTTTCCTTTATTTTTGCAATATTTTCACATTACTTTTTGCATCTTTCACCAATTGTTACGTTTATATCTTTAATTGTTGGATTTATTTTTATGGTTCTTAGTGCTCCTCTGGGTGAGCTTAGTCCAGATAGGATAAGCGTAACATTATTATATAAGGCAGGATACGATCCTTATGAAGCAGTTTTTAATGTTGAGAAGAAATTGACAGATTTGGCAAATAAGGCAAATAATAAAAATATTCTAAATAGACTAAAAAATGCTTATTTAAAAGCTATATTCTTTATGCTTCATAAGAATGCTAAAGCATCAGTTAACAGTCTGTTAGATAAAAATGATAGGATAAGAAGAGGGATTATAGATAAAAACAAGAACTCTAGCAGCCCGGTGAAGGATAATGGCGGCGGTATAAAAGGCAAAAGTGAAAAGTCAAAAGTAAAAAGTAAAAAGGCAAAAGGCAAAAGTCAGGAAGGACGAGAGACGAATAGAGAATACCTAAGAAGGACTGTTATTCATGAAATGGGCCATTTTATATTAGCGTATAGCTTAGGATATCCTGTAGATATAAAGAGGGATCTTTACATTAGCTTTGAGGAGGGCACAGGGGGTTACGTGCATGTTGAACCGATCAGATGGGATGATTTTGTATTAATAACAATTGCTGGCCGTGCAGCAGAGAAACTGTTTAGCATTAAGGCCCTTGTTGACTATCCAGATTTCAAGCTTTTGCCTTTTTGGATACAGCTTAAAATTGTAGCGGGTGAAAAATTACCGGTGGGTAGCCAAGAAGAAATACTCAAGAAAGTTTCGCAACCATATTATCGTGAGGCACTCAATAGACTTAAACCGTATAAAGATTTTATTGAAAAGGCTGTTGAGTCTGCCATAGAAGCTTATGATAAATTAAATCAAGGAAAAAGCTCAAGCAACCCGATGGACAATGGCAGCTCTTTCGTACAGGGTACAGAGTACAGCGTACTGCGTAAACGCACAACGCACAACGCACAACGCACTACGAAAAAAGGCGCCAGCAGCCCGGTGGACAGCCGTGGGAAAAACGAAAAGCTTATTCTTAAGGATAATGATGAGAAGATTTGGAGTATTGATGGAAGATATTATATTGAGCCAAAGGTAATCATAAATCCTCAAGATCGAAATGTCAAAAGAGCTCTATGGAATAAGGGTTACGGAGTTATTGAGAACGTGCTTTACGGCTCAAATGGGAATAGGATTATTCCAAGCGAGGTAATTTTACCTGATTTAAGGGACAGGAGTGCATGGGCATATATGAAGTTTGTAGAAAAGGATATATTTGTTGTATATTCAATGACAATAAGAGAGGAATTGTTGATAGGCGTAGGTAGGTTGATTGAGAATAATGTTAAAATTTTGTATCGCTTGGCTTGCGGTGACATGAGTTATTCTGTTGGTTTATCTCGCATAGGCATTGATCCTTTTGAAATTTCTAAAGATGCAAGGCTACTTATACATGGCGCAACTACTGCCAGCTACGGACAAGGATATCCTGATAATACCTTTGATGTATTAAGAATGGATGGAAGAATTTTTGATACGTCGCCTGACAGAACCATAGCCTTATTAAACAACTATCAATTTTTGACAGTCAAAGAGAATAGGCTATGTCTTATTTCCGTGGCAGGTAAGATTTATAAAGAGGTTAATTCTATTATTATTGATCAGGGTGAGGCTATCTTTGGACAGGATCAGTTGCTATTTAAAGTAAATACCTTGAATAATCTTATGAGCGTTTATAATAAGAATAATCTTAGAAAATTAGATGATAGATTAGTAAATCTAGAGAATAAACCAATTTATATTCACCCTCAAACATTTAAGATTTCAAGAATTGAAGATATCAATGCAAGCGATGTTCTTTCAATCTCAACCTCGCCAGATAATGAATATATAATTGTGATACTTGATTCGGTAGTTCCAGATGAAAGGTATAATTATAGAAAACCAGCAGTAAATATTATTGGAAGAGGTGAGTCAGAGCAGGTTAATATTAATCTTCAAGATTATCTTGCCTTGGCCCGAATGAGAAATGAAGGGCATATAGTAAATATTTACGATTCAAGTACGTTAAAATTAGTAGCTGTGACATTGCAGGGAAAATTCAGCTTTAGATCTATTGACGATGAAGTAATTAATCTAGAGGATGAGTTAAGAGGGATTTTTGACAGCAGTGATAACTCTAGCAGCCCGATGGACAATGGCGGCAGGTCAAGCTTCAAGCATCAGGCTCCAGGCAACAAGTTTGCTGAAGATAATGGTAGTAAAATAAAGGTCACAAGGTCACAAGGTCACAGGCTATTCGATAAAAAATCACACCACCAACAGAAAGATCTTACATTCAACGAGTTCGGGAGGTGTCAGGAGTATCTACATAGTATAGACGGGGGTAGTTACTCGGGAGAGGAATCAAATACTTTAAAAATTCAATTATTGGATGAAAGGGGAATACATGTTCGTAGCAAAATTTTTCTTTCTCCTTTATTCGAGGCAGTAGTTAGTTGTCCCAACATTTTTGTTTTAATTTCATTAGAAGAAGCACCTGAAATAAAAGAACCCATTTATTACCCTAACAAGATAAACGACATAGAAAAGATTTTAAATGAATTGAATCGTAGAATTATATTAAAAAGAAATAATATAGTCTCAAATCCAACATTTATATTTGAGGTTAGAAGAGTAACGCCGCTTCAGAGAGATAAAATTTTCTCATTCATTCAAGGTGGTTTTAAGATAATTAACCATTTGTCTAAGCCAGGCGAGCCTAATGAGGAATTTGATAGTTGGCTCGATGACGCAAGATACAGTCTGTTTAAAGAATTAGGTATAAATATCGATTTCGACTTTGATAATAGGATCGATGAAAATGAACAGAATAACTCCAGCAGCCCAGTGGACAACGGAGGAGGCGAGAAAGTTATTGAAGTAAAAAAGGTTAATGATTTAACGCCATTAATTAATGCATTAGAGTTTATTCAGGATGAAGCGCTCAAGAATAAGATTAGAATATTTATAAATTCAGCTAAGATATATACAGACACCGATACTCATTATGAGTGCAAGAAGAGAATTTTTTATATTGATGAGTCTCTATTGAAAGAATCAGACTATGCCGGATTATCAAAATGGCTGTTAGAGGCTTATTCAAAGCAACAAAAATGGTTTAAGAAGGCCCAACGTTCTCGTGGAATAATAAAGAGAATGAATCACCACTATAATTCTTTCACGTTTTATACGGTTAAGACAAAGGTATTCCTAATTGTGTTAATTTTTACTGGTTCGTTGCTTCCCGCAGCAGTCCTGGGACTGTTTTCTAAATTATTTCATTATTCAGGCCCAATAGCTGGAACACTAATATACACTTTGGCTGCCATAGGTCTTATCACGTTTATGCTCAAAGTGGTTTCTATGATAATGCCTTATTATGATATACATAGTGATGCTCCTGAAACCAATGATTTTCTTGATGAGAATCTTGAAAGAATAATTGAAACTACAGAGTGCATTGAATGCAGTGATTCTGATTCTGAAATTTGGCATTTGCCTAGAGAGATAAGGAAGTATATAAGTATATTTATACTTGAAAATTATGTACGCAGGCAGCTCAATCTTAATGCGCATGGAATTAGAGGTGCTGCAAGGAGTGTTATTTCTCTAAGATACGTTGAGCAAATTTTAAAATTAGTTGCCAAAGGAGAGGTATCATTAGAACAACTTATTTTTCAGGCAGAATATATCTCAAGAAATATAGGTTCCATCTTAAACCATCAGGAAATAATCGAACCTATAATTTTCTATGAAGCTAAGGATAGATTTAAGCCAACCATAGGTGGCAAGATACACCTATCCTTGGGCACAAAGTGGCAGGATGATGAAAAGATATTTTCTCGGCATATACAGGTCAGGTTGAGGAATAAGTTTACAAGGCCGAAAAGTTTTCTCCAGGAGCTTGATAGTGTTATCTTGCCAGCCTTTAATTCAGCATATACAGCATATGAACTAAGAAGATTATTGATTGAGCTTGGCTTTTTCCCAGAATGTCTTTTACAGGATCAAATTGGAGTAAAGGGGAGGATGTATGATGATGCAAAGGTTATCTCCCTAATGTTACTGGCAGCAAGTCCGTACTGTTATCCTTGGGATACATTTGATGAAGACTATAAGAATTCTCTTTTGGGTAAGACGTGCCCTATTGTGCATGATGGATGGAGTGAGCATACAGAATATAGAGTGCCAAGAACTGACTTCTTGCATAGCTTTTTACTCGTTGATAATGATGCATCCTGGAGGGAGCAGTTCATATCAGGAAACTTAGAAGCAATACAGAGCTTTTCTTGGATCCTACAGGCAAAAGAGTTGCTCTATAAGGAAGAGTTGCCTAAGGATATCGCTCATAAGCTCGATATCCTATGGAGTGATTTTAATAAAGAATCAAGAGATTTATTTAAAAAGTATAATCTTGAGGATTTATTCGAGCCTGAATGGATTTCCATTTGGGCCTATAATGGTAGGCATGAGAAGGATAATACTGAAGTAAAACCTGGATTAAAGAGGTTAGAAGAAATAAAGGCAGATACTAAATTATTGTTAAGGCACGCCATTACTGAAGAAGGCATAGTATCTGAGTTAGAGCCAATTTCTTTGGCTAGCGAAGCCGCAGAGATTATTCAAAAATACTTGTATAAGATAGAACAAGTCAATGAAATGCTTGTATTAAGTGAGGGTGATGTAGAAGATGTTAAATATGAAGAAAATAGGTTTGATGACTTGTTTTTAAATAAAATTTACTGTGTCTTCAGCCAAGATTTATATAAAAAGTGGGTCATAAAGTCTAGTTATGATGATGATGCAAAAACATCTCTACTGCGAGCGATAAGGGAGCATTTCCCAGACAGGTCTCTTGAAGAAAGTAACTATATATACAATAAAATTCAGGAAATTAGAGTTAGGGCTGGTTTTGAAGAGAATGAAGATAGCGGTACAAGCAGACCAGTGCGAGGAGACTAAACACTAACCACCAAACACTAAACACAAACGACGCGACTAGCCGCTAAACGCTATTCGCTATACGCTAAAATACAGGAGGTGATCCGGCAATGGATGAGAGAAGATTCTGTGGACGATTTAAAATTGATTCAGAGGTTAAGTATGGATTAGAGGATTTTACAGTTGATAGTCTTGCAACTGGGAAAGACCTGGGGTTTAAGGGTGCTAGGATAATAATGGATCAAGATTTGCCTATAGGTACGGATGTTTATATAGTCTATGACCTTCCTGGTGCACAACAAAAATTCCGGGCAAAAGGAAAGATTGTTTGGAAGAGGGAAAATTTGAAAGAAGATGGGAAAGCTTTTTATGAGATGGGAATGAATTTTTATATTGCTGATGAGTCAGAGAAGGAAATATTGCATAAATACATTTATGAAAATAACAGGGAAGAGTTAATGAAGTTTTGGTGGAGTGGAATTAAATAGTTTGTAGAAATAATGTTTGATTGGTATAATAATTAATAAATAATATCCATTTTTTGGTTACGGTAACGGCAAAGGTTACGATGCCCGTTTCGTCTAACGGCTACGGTTACGTCTTAATATTTTTACGTTACCGTTACCCTAACCGATACGGGCTTCGTTACAGTTACCGTTACCGATAAACGAGAGAGTCTATGGTTTTAATAGGTTAAGCTAAGAATGAAGGAACGTAGACAAGAAACACGCTATAAGATAGATGTACCGGTTAGCTTCCAAGTAAAGGGTCATTCGCAGGAAGAGTTTGCAAATAGCCATGATTTAAGCTTAGGCGGCACAAGATTAATAACAGAAAGGGCTCTTCCTGTTGATAGGGATATCTATTTAGTAATAGAATTCCCTGATACAGAGTTTAAATTAAGGGCACGGGGCAGGATTATATGGGGCAGAGAAGTTAAATCTTCTGACTCTCATGATCATTATTTTGAGACTGGAGTGAACTTTAATGTAATGAATGAATCAGATAGCCAGAAGCTTTATGATTATTTGCATAAAATATCAGGGATGAGTTTATTAAATTTAGAAGGGGAGAGATTTAATTAAATAGGGGCCAGGAAGGAGGGGTATGATGAGAGAAGGCTTTGAAACTAATGAAGGCGGTATTGACAGGAGATTGTTTCAGCGAACAGGCGTTAATTTTCCAGTAGAAGTCGCTGAAGGTTCAACCAGACAGAGGCTTGATGCAACATGTACAGATATTAGCGCAGGAGGTATTGGATTAGTCTCTGAAATG